>DATEOX010000330.1:0-2253 GCA_035273585.1 Thermoanaerobaculia bacterium | reverse complement strand
CGAGCCTGCGCCCGGCGCCGGAGAAGGTGGCGCCGCGCGTCCGCGCCTTTGCCGAGATGGCGCCGGAGACCGTCACCGAGATGGCCGACCGCGTGTACGCCGAGCCATCGCACGAGAACGCCGCGGCCCTGGCGGACGCCGCGCTGACGGATCTGAACCGCGACCTGCTCGTGCGCGTGGCCGCCGCCAACGCGGCGCTGGCCGTGACCGCCGATCCCCAGCCGGCCATCGACACGCTCCTCGAAGGTCTGCGCTCCGGCGACGAGCTGACCCGCGACGTCGCCGCCACCACCCTCGGCCGCTACCTGCCCGAGCATTCCGCGCTGCAGGAGCTCGTCGGGCGGTGGATCGAGCCGCGCGGCGAAGGCCCCCGCACGCGCACGTCGATGCTGGTCCACGGCACCTTCGCTCGCGGCAACGACTGGTGGCAGCCCGGCTTCCCCGGCAACTTCCACCAGTACCTGCGCGGCAACGTCTTCAACGACCTTTACGCGATGCCCGACCGCTTCGACTGGTCCGGCGGCTACAGCCCCGGCGCGCGGGCGCTGGGCGGCGTGCAGCTCGTCGACTGGATCCGCCGGCACAACGAGGAAGGCATCAACCTCATCACGCACAGCCACGGCGGCAGCGTGGCCATGCTCGCCTCGGCGCAGGTGCGGCTGGGCCGGCTCGTGCTCCTCAGTTGTCCGGTGCATCCGGCCACGTACAGCGTCAACTTCGCAAACGTGGCCAAGGTCGTGAGCATCCGCGTGAAGCTCGACCTCGTCCTCCTCGCCGACGGCGGCGGCGGGCAGTTCCCCGACCCGCGCTACCACGAGCACGTGCTGCCGATCTGGTTCAACCACTCGGCGCCGCACGAGGAGCGGAACTGGCGCAGGTACGACATCCCGGCAATGTTGTGACGGCCCGCGCCGTTTGATGCCGTCGTGAGTCTGCCGCGCGCCATGTCGATGTTCGGCCTGAAGGCCGCGTTCCAGCTCGGCAGCGATGCCGCCGGACGCGCCCTCGTCCGCAACCTCCGCTCGCCCGACGAGAACGTCCGGACGCTGGCGGGCATGTTCCTCGTGCAGAGCGGACGGCGCTCGCTCCCCCTCCTGCGCGAGGCGCTCGCCCGCGGCGAAGACGTCCCGACGATCCTCACCATGCTGGCGGACATCGGCGACCCGTCGGCGGAGCCGGAGATCCGCGCGCGCCTCGGCGATCCCGATCCGGAGGTGGCCCGCGCCGCGAGCGATGCGCTACGAGTCCTGGAGCAGCGACCGCAGTAAGCCGAGGTTCTTCCGGTCCGACTCCGTCTCGATGGTCTTCGGCGTCTCGAGCAGCTTCGGGATGTGCCGGAAGCGGGCGTCATTGAGCAGGAGGCGGAAGGCCTCGATGCCGAGCTCTCCCTCGCCGATGTGCTGGTGCCGATCGACGCGCGAGCCGAGCGGCTTCTTGGAGTCGTTGAGGTGGAAGGCGCCGACGTTCTCGATGCCGACGTGGCGCTCGACGTCATCCATCGTCTTCTCGTAGCCGTCGCGGGTGCGGAGGTCGTAGCCCGCGGCGAAGACGTGGCAGGTATCGAAGCAGATGCCGACGCGCGAAGGGTCGTCGACCACGCGCAGCACATGGCCGAGCTCCTCGAACGTGCAGCCGAGGCAGGAGCCCTGGCCGGCCGCGGTCTCGAGCAGCGTGATGACCTTGTGATGCGGAATCGCGGCATGCACCTGGTCCAGCGACCGGGCAATCTGATCGAGGCCGGAGTGCGGACCGGCGCCCATGTGCGCGCCCGGATGGAGCACCACCGCGTGGATGCCCAGCCGCTCGGCGCGGTCGAGCTCATCGATCATGGCCTCGATCGACTTGCGGTGGAACTCGGGGTTCGTCGTGGCCAGGTTGATGAGGTACGAGGCGTGGGTGAGGATCGGCTTGACGGTGCGCAGCTTCGCGAACAGCGCGCAGTCGTCATCCGTCAGCACCTTCCCCTTCCACTGATTCGAGTTCTTGGCGAACAGCGCCAGCGCGGAGGCATCGATGGCCGCCGCGCGCTCGAAGACGGTGTGCAGGCCGCCTTTCGTCGAGATGTGCGCGCCGATGAGGTCGCCTTTGGCTCTGGGGAATCGGAAGCGGTTGCGGGGCATGCGGTGACGCGGGGAGAACAGCGCCACGCCCCGTGTCATTCTGAGCCGCGCAGACGGCGAGGAATCCGTACCTTCAGGCGCCGCGCGAGATCGGTACGGATCCTTCGCCGTCTGCGCGGCTCAGGATGACAGC
>DATEOX010000329.1:0-2632 GCA_035273585.1 Thermoanaerobaculia bacterium | reverse complement strand
CCCGCCCCTCTCCCCGCGCGGCGGCGAGAGGGTGCCGAAGGCGGGTGAGGGGTCGCCTACCAGTGAGGTCGACTTCGAGGGCCGCTACTACAAGGTCGAGAAGGGGAAGCTGCACACGCCGTTCATCGATCCCGTCCGCGCGGCGCCCGAGATCTACATCTCCGGCCACTCCGAGGTCTCGGAGCGGCTGGCGTTCGCCCGCGGGTCGACGTATCTGCGCGTGATCGACACGCCGGAGAAGCTGCAGCGCACCGTCGGGCGCGTGCTGGAGCACGGCCTGGAAGTCTGCCTGCGCTGCTGCGTGATCGTCCGGCCGACGCGCGAAGAGGCGGTCGCCGTCGCGCAGTCGCTGCTCCCGGAGGACGAGTCCGAGACGACGAACGAGCATCGCGACGACTCGCAGATGTATCGCGAGGGGATGGCCATCACGAAAGACAAGTTCTGGCCGAACCGCACGCTCTGGACCGGCCTCGTGCCGCATTACGGTCCGGTCTGGACGGTGCTCCTCGGCACGCCCGAAGAGGTGACGGAGGCGCTGCTGGAGTACAAGCAGATCGGCGTCACGCAGTTCATCATGTCCGGCTGGCCGGAGGCGGATGAGGCGCGCCGCTTCGGCAGCGAGGTCGTGCCCCGGGTGCGCGAGGCGGAGCGCGCGGTATGCGTCTGAGGTTCCACTGGATGATGCCGAAAGGCGGCGAGGTGGCCATGAAGACGGCCCAGGAGACCTCGCGCGTCCTGACCACGAAGAGCACCTCGCCCGCGGCGCTGCCGGACATGGATGGGTGGGTGCGCTTCGCCCGCGCCGCCGAGGAGGCGGGCATCGAGTCGGTGCTCTTCTCCTTCAGCCGCTACGAGCCGGACACGATCGTCGCCGCCTGCGCCATGGGCCGGGCGACCGAGAAGCTGAAGTACATCGTCGCGTATCGGTCGGGCCTCATGCAGCCGACGGCGTTCGTGCAGCAGATCAACACCGTCTCGGGACTGATCGGGGGCCGCGTGGCGCTGAACGTGGTGGCCGGCAGCTCCGCCGCGGAGCAACGCGGCTACGGTGACTTCCTGGAGCACGACGACCGCTACGCGCGCGCCGAGGAGTTCCTGGCCATCTGCCATGCCTTCTGGCGCAACGGCGCGGACGTGAACTTCGACGGCGCGCACTACCGCGTCGAGCGCGGGCATCTCTTCACGCCCTTCCAGGCGCCCGACCGGACGATGCCGGAGGTGTACGTCTCGGGTCACTCGGAGCAGGCCCAGCGCCTGGCGCTGTCGCAGGGGTCGGCCTGGCTGCGCCTCATCGACACGCCGGAGAAGCTGGCGCCAATCGTGGCCAGGGTGCGCGAGCAGGGGAAGGAGGTCTGCCTCCGCTGCTGCGTGATCTGCCGGCCGACGCACGAGGAGGCGGTCGCCGCGGGGCAGGCCATGCTGCCGGACCAGGAGATCGAGAAGCAGGAGCGCGGCATCCTGACCCGCAGCGACTCGCAGACGCTCAAGCAGGCCCTCGCCGCCGCGGACGACATCGGCTGGATGAACGACAACCTCTGGGCCGGCCTCGTGCCGTACTACGGATCGTCGTCGATCACGCTGGTCGGCTCGCCGGAGGAGCTGGCCCGCGAGTTCCTCCGCTACGGGGAGATCGGCGTGACGCAGTTCATCATCGCCGGCTGGCCGAAGCTCGAAGAGATGATGATCTTCGGCCGCGAGGTGCTGCCGCGGGTGCGGCGGGCGGAATCGTCATGACGCCGCTCGCGCATGTGGTCTCGCGGTTGCGCACGGCGACGATCGTCGAAGAGCCGTATCCGCACTACACGCTCGACGACGTGTTCCCCGCCGATTACTACGAGGCCTTGCTCGCGCACCTGCCGGAGAGCGGCGTCTATCAGAACCTGTACGAGGTGACCGACCTCAAGCTCGACCACTTCCGCCATCGCGACCAGCGCGATTTCTCGGACGGGTGGACGGCTGCCTTGCCTTCTTCGGAACGCGCCTTCTGGGACTCGTTCCACTCGTGGTTCCTCGGGGCCGAGCTCGCCCGCGCGGCGCTCGCCTCGTTCGGCATCGACTTTCCGGGCGAGGTCTCGGTGGAGTCGCAACTGATCCGCCATCGCGCCGGCTACTTTCTCGGTCCGCACTCGGATGCGAACACGAAGCTCGTCGTGCTGCTGCTCTACCTGGCGCCGGATGACAGCGCGACGAACCTCGGCACGTCGATCTACCGCCCGAAAGCGGACGGCTTCGGCTGCCCCGACTCGAAGCACTATCCGTTCGAGGATTTCATCCGGGTAAAGACCGCGCCGTACAAGCGGAACGCGATGCTCGCCTTCCGCCGCTCCGACCGCTCCTTCCACGGCGTCGAGCCGCTGCGCGACGACCGCCCGCGCGATCTCATCCAGTACGTGGTGTACGACAAGGCGGCCCGCGAACGGCAGCTCGCCGCCCGGCGCGCCCGGGAGGCCGCGTCATGAGGCGAGTGGTGTTCGTCTGCCACGAGCTGGTCGGTGAGGCGCAGCGCGCCGCGGATGCCATCGCGGCGTTGGAGGATGTGGAGCTACATGTCATCCTGAGCCGCGAAGACGGCGAAGGATCTCCTCGCACGAACCGGAGATCCTTCGCCGTCTCCGCGGCTCAGGATGACAGC
>DATEOX010000328.1:0-5373 GCA_035273585.1 Thermoanaerobaculia bacterium | reverse complement strand
ATCCGCCCCTGCCGGTAGAGAGCGAGGGCCTGATGGAAGGTCGAGCTGACCCGGTCCTTGACCGCGGTCGACAGCGCGGGATTGCCGAGATACGTGCTCATGTTCGCGCCGGGATTATAACGGGGCCGCTATACTGCCCGCCCGGAAAGGATTGCACGACATGGACTTCATTGCGACCAGCGACGCCCCGAAGGCGATCGGCCCCTACTCCCAGGCCGTGCGCGTCGCGGGCGGCGTGCTCTACACCTCCGGCCAGGTGGCCCTCGATCCCGCCACCGGCGAGCTCGTCAGCGGTGACTTCGCCGCCCAGACCCGCCGCGTCTTCGAGAACCTGAAGGCGGTCCTGAAGCAGGGCGGCGCCGACTTCAGCAAGGTGGTGAAAGCGACGGTCTTCGTCACCGACCTGGCCAACTTCCAGACCCTGAACGCGATCTACGCCGAGTACATGGGCGACCACAAGCCCGCGAGGACGACCGTGCAGGTGTCGGGGCTGCCGAAGGGAGCGATGGTGGAGATTGATTTGATCGCCGTCATGTAGTTGTTGGTTGTTAGTTGTTGGTTGTTAGTAGACCTGTCCGGCCGGGTTGCCTACTAACAACCAACAACCAACAACTAATAACTGTTATCATGGCAGCCTCCTTGCACTGGAGGCCCCCAGCCATGTCCCGGAAATTCGTCCTCTCCACGCTCCTCCTGCTTTCCGCGCTCCCCTCGCTCGCGGCTACGCGACTGACCTACCCGATGTCCGGCGCGCCGACGGCCATCTACTGGGCGAAGAGCGCGTTTCCGGTGTCCTACATCGTCGATCGGCGCGTGGTGAACAGCTTCAACGGCGCGGAGGCGGTGGTCGATCGGGCCTTCGAGGCGTGGACGAAGGTCGCCGACGCGGACGTCACCTTCCGCTCCCTCGGCGTGGGCGACGGGCTGCAGGCGGGACCGAACGGGCAGAACAGCGTCACCCTCATGGACGACATGTTCAAGGGGCAGGGCTTCATCGCCGCCACCACGAACTGGTACGACATCCCCACCGGACAGCTCCGCGAGGCCGACATCCAGATCGACGCCTCGATGATGAAGAGCGACTACAACGTCCAGCTCGCCCTCGAACACGAGGTCGGCCATCTCCTCGGCCTCGACCACTCCGGCGTCCTCTCCTCCGTCATGTATCCGTGGGTGAGCAAGGGCGGCTCGACCGCGCTGACCAGCGACGACACGGTGGCCATCTCCGCCGTCTATCCAAAGTCCGACGTGACCATGATGGGCGCCACGCTGCAGGGCCGCGTGATGGGTGACAGCGGCGGCATCTTCGCCGCGCAGGTCGTCGCCGTGAACGACGACGGCGAGCCGATCGCCACCGCCCTGACGAACAGCAACGGCGACTTCACGCTCCAGCCGGTGCCGGCCGGCAGCTACCGTCTGTACGCCGAGCCGCTCGACGGCCCGGTCGATCCGCGCAATCTCGACGGCGTCTGGCGCGACGCGAAGGTCGTCTCGTTTCCGACGGAGTTCTTCGGCGGCACCATCCGCGTGGAGAACGGCAAGATCTACGGCAACCTGATGGTGACCAGCAGCGGCGCGAATCGCCTCAACCCGATGTGGGTCGGCGTCACGCCCTCCGGCCGCACCGACTTCAGCCTCGGCGCGACTCCCGCCTCGCTCAAGGCCGGCGAGACGGTCTCCATCGCCGTGGCCGGCGACGGCTTCACCAGCGGCATGACCACGTTCGAGGTGATGAACCCCGGCGTCCGCCGCCTGGGCGACTTCAAGTACGCCGGCAACTACGTCTACGCGATGTTCAGCGTCAACACGAACGCCTCCTCCGGGCCGGCGGTCATCGTGGTGAAGAGCGGCAACGAGACGGCGATGCTCACCGGCGCGCTGAACGTGCAGGGCGGCCAGAGCACCGGAACGCCGCGCGTACGGGCCATCCGCCGCACGTGAGGTGTCATCCTGAGCCCCGCAGAGGGCGAAGGATCCGTACCGATCTCGAGCCGCGCCTGAAGGTGCGGATTCTTCGGCGTCTGCGCGCCTCAGAATGACACTCAAAACCCGCGCGACACTGCCAGCGACCACGTCGTCCCCTGCCGGAACGACTGCCCGTCGAACCCATGCGACCAGAGCTCGCGGTAGACGCCCGGCGCGATGGTGACCGCTCCCATCGGCACGCCGAGCTGCAGCCGGATGCCGCCGTTGTGGAAGCCGCTTCCCTCGTCCGCCTCGCCGTGCCACCGCGCCCGTCCCTGGTATTGCGCATTGATCCGCGGATCGATCGAGACCCGCCCCGCGCGCAGGCTCGGCCCCACCGACAGCACGAGACTGTTCGGCGCCCGATAACCGCCGCTGCTCTCATACGCCGTCAGGCGCCCCTCGGCACGGGCGAAGAGGTGCGACCTGTAGAACTGCACGGCCAGCTTCGGATTGAACGTCCCGCTGCCGAACTGCGTGTGCTCGTGCCGCAGCCCTTCCTTCCCCAGGCGCACCGGATCCTCGGTGACGTCGCCGATCGGAAGCGTGGTGCCGAAGCCGAATTGCCAGTCAGGCGATGGCGACCAGTCGAGCATCAGCGACGGATCGCTGATGCCGCGCAGCGTCTCCGTGCGGTGGTGGATGTCGCCGTACGGCGGCGTGAACGGCGCGCCGGCGAGCGTGGTGTAGCGGATGCGGATGTCCTTCACGTCGTACGGCAGCCGCAGCGCGAGCTGCATCCGTTCCCGCAGTCCGTACTCCGCCTCGATCTCCGTGTGTGTGATGCCGACCTTCGCCCGATGCATGTGCGGCGGGATGAGCTGCGTCGCGCACTCCGGCGCCACATCCGGACACTCGGCCACGTGCGACGTCGTGAACGCGCCGTATGCCGCGTCGAAGGAGACGCGCCACCGCCCCGGCGCCACGATCGTTTCGTTACCTGCTCCGCCGGAGAGGTTGGGGTTCGCTCAGGCCGGTCAGGCCAGCGCCGCGCGCGCCGCCATCAGCAGCGCGATCAGCATCAGCGCGCGCTTCATCGCGATGCCTTCCCGATCGCGGCCAGCACCTCGTCCCACATCCCGCCCGTCACGTCGGTGACGAACTTGCCGTTGCGGTCGTAGACGCGGATGTACGGCAGCCCCTCGGCCCGGAACTCCCGCGTGGCCTGCTTCGCCGCCTCGTTGTCCCACTTCCCGATGTTCACCCGCCGCAGCGCGATGCCGGGGTTGGCCTGCATGTAGCGCTGCATCCGCGCCTCCAGTACCTTACACGGCCCGCACCAGTCGGCGTAGAGGTCGAGGATCGTGATCTTGCCTTTGACGGCCATCGCCGCCGCATCGACTTTCTTCGTCCCCGGCAGCTCCGCGATATCCAGCGTCTTGACGACCTCCGCCGGCAGCGGCTCGAGGTCCTTCCGCTTCTCGCCCGGGAAGACTGCCTCGAACCCGAGGTCGGTGATCGCCGCGCGCAGCTTCTGCTTGTCCGTGCCGTCCGCGAGGTTCACCGTCGCCGTGCCTGCCTTCCAGTCGACGCTGGCGTTTTTCACGCCGCCGACGCCCTGGAGTTGCTTCACGATCGGCCCCGCGCACCCCGCGCAGTCGATCCCGATCACGGTGAAAGTGAACCGCTCATCCGCCATCGCGGCGGTGGCCAGGAGAAGAAGGAGAAGGAGTCGCTTCATGCCCCCGCGTCAACGCGGAGGCGGCGTGCGCGGATTCCGGCGTGCACGGGCGCGATTTTCAGCACTATCGCCCACGCCCACCCCGACCGATGTTGGACTCTTCGATGGAAGGAGTCCTCTCATGAAGTACGTCATCCTGCTCATGGTATCGTTGGCTGCCGTTCCCATCTTCGGACAGACGCTCGAGATTCACTACATCGACGTCGGGTGGGGAGGGTCGGTGCTGGTCAAAGGGCCGAACGGGACGACCGTCCTGCTCGAGGCGGGCGACACGGGCGAAGGGACGGCGCACGTCGTGCCCTACCTGCAGTCGGTGGGGATCAATGCGGCGAACGGGCTGGACTACATGATCGGCGGGCACCAGCACTGCGATCACATCGGCGGGTTGGACGAAGTCATCAACGCCGGCTACGACGTCCACCTCAAGAACTACTACAACGGCTCGGCGACCACTTCGTCCTGTGTGACCGGATGGAACACCGCGGCGGCGACGACCACCGCCGGCTCGCCGATCGCCATGCCGGTCGGCACCGTCATCGCCCTCGGCAACGGCGCGACGCTCACCTGCATCGCGCGCAACGGCTCGATCATCGGCGGCGGCACCGTTCCCGTCTCGGACGAGAACGACCGCTCCATCGCCCTGCTCATCCGCTACAACGGCTTCGACTACATCTGGGCCAGTGACATGGGCGGCGGCTCCGACGCGTGCACCGGCCGCTCCACCACCCAGACGAACGTCGAGACCTCCGTCATTCAGGCCATTTCGCCGGGCGGCGCCAGTCCGCTCATCAGCACGGGCGGCATCGACCTCCTGCACGTGAACCATCACGGCAGCGAGTCGAGCACGAACCCCACCTACTTCAACGGCGCGAAGCCGGCCGTGGCCGTGATCGGCGTCGGCAGCGGGCAGTCCGCCGGCTGGGACCTGCCGCGCATCGATGTCGTCGATCACGTGCTGCTCGCCGGCTCCGTGGCGTGCATCACCGCGCCCGCGGCATTCGTCATTCAGAGCGAGGAGGGGAGCCCCGGCTCCACCAACCGGAGCACCTCCGGTTACTGCGTCGGCAACATCCAGGTCACGACCAACGGCTGGGGGACCTTCACCGTCAACGCCGACGGCGCCGTGCATCAGGGGACAAACGAACTGCTGCTGTCCGGCCTGCCGCGGACATTCGCCGTCGATGATGCCGTGGCGATCGGCAACTGGAAGCTCGTGCAGGCGAATGCGACGCTGAACTACACCATCCCGGCCGGCACGACCATCCCGGCGCACGGCTACGTGATCGTCGGTCGCAACGCGACGAAGGCGCAGTTCGAGGCCTTCTGGGGCGTGACGCTCGCCGCGAACGTGACCTACATCAACAGCGTCGACACCATGCCCCAGATCAACGGCAGCGAGACCTACACGCTGAAGGACGCCGCGAGCCTGACGGTGGACGGCGCCACGGCGGCCATGGACCTGTCGGCCGGCAAGAGCCTGCAGCGCGCCACCTGCGGCGCCGTCGGCCTCCTCGGGACGTGGAACAAGGTCGTCTCCGGCTCCGGCACGCCGGGCACCGGCGGCCTCACCGGCTGCGGCAAAGGCGTGTTCATCAACGAGTTCTCGGACGCCCTCGGCACGGGCAACTTCATCTACGAGTTCGTCGAGCTGTTCAACGACAACTGAGCGCCGCAAGAACCTTCTCCCCGCGCGGCGGGGAGAAGGTGCCCGAAGGGCGGATGAGGGG
>DATEOX010000327.1:0-3082 GCA_035273585.1 Thermoanaerobaculia bacterium | reverse complement strand
GCAACGAGCTTGCCGTCCGGCGATAACACCGCGCGCATGGCGATGTGAGGGACCTCGGCCTGCAGCACCTTGGATGTGCGTTTCTCCAGATCCCACACCGCCGCCACGGTGCCGCCCATGGTGAGCAGATAGCGGCCGTTCGACGTGACGCTCACGCTCGTGCAGTACGGGTGCTCGACGGGCGGATGCATGACCTTGCGCGTTGCGACATCGATCACCGCGGCGCCTTCCTCCGCCAGCACGGCCAGCTTCGATCCGTCGGCGCTGAGGTCGAGCACGGAAGTGGTGGCCAGCGGAACGGAGAACGCCGCGACCGTGCGGCCGTTCTCGTCGAAGACGCGCACATCGCCTTTGTGGACGAAGGCGAATCGCCGGCGGTCGGCGCTCACCGCCACCGCGCCGAACCGCTCTTCGACGACGCGCGAGCGGAGATCGGTCGAAGCGTGCCAGATGCGCACCGTGCCGTCATTGCTCCGGGTCGCGACCTTGATCGCATTCGGACTGAAGCGCGCATCGAGGATGTCCTTCTCCTCGCTTCCGGCAAGGACGGCCAGCAGCTTTTGCGTCCGCACGTCCCACACGCGCGCCGGCTCCTCGGATGCGCGGGTCACCAGCCGCCGGCTGTCGTCCGAGAACGCCAGCCCGCGGATCATCTCGCCGTGACCGGGCAGATACTTCGCGCGCACCTCCGGGAACGTGTCGATCTCCGGCGTCTCGAAGTCGCTCCCCTTCCACAGAAAGACCATGCCGCGGTAGTCGCCGCTGGCCAGGTAGGCGCCGTCGGGACTGAACGCCGCCGCGGTGATCTCCCCGCGGTGGCCGATCAGATGGTTCACCAGCTTCCCCGAGCTCACATTCCAGAGCGTGGCGCCGCCGTCCGGGTCGGGGAGCTGCTCGTGCTCGAGGTCATGAAGCGCCACGAGATAGCGGCCGTCGGGCGACCAGCTCACCGCCCCGAACTTCACACCTTTCTCCTCGAGCTCGCGATCGAGGGTGCCGCTCGCCAGGTCGTAGAGCCGGATGCGCAGCCCGTCTTCGCTGATGATCGCCGCCCGCTCCTGTTTCGCGTCGAGGAAGGCGTTGCCCGACGCCGGCAGGTCGCGCAACGACCCGGTGGCCAGCTCGAGCAGTTGCATCGTCTCGCCGCCGCCGACGAGGAGATATCTTTCGTCGGGCGTCAGCGCTCGCCCCTCACCGCGCAGCGGCAGCTCGCGCAACCATTCGCCCTCGCTGCTCCAGAATGTGATCTTGTCGCCGGCGGTGATGATCTCGTTGCGGCCGGCGATGTATCGGGCCAGGTCGGCGTGCACCGGCTTGCCGTGATCGCAGAGGAAGGTGCGCAGCCGGCCGGACGCATCCCACAGGCGGACGTTGGTGCGGTCGGCGGTCAGCAGAGACGTGCCGGACGGGCTCCAGGCCATCTCCGTCACCTCTCCGTCGTGACCCCACAGGACGGGCGTAAGGGCCTGCATCGCGACGTGTGTCATGAACTGCAGCGCCTCGTCATCCCGTCCGCGCGCCTTCGCATCGCGCAGGTAGAGCAGCGCATGCAGCGGGCGGCCGCGAAGGAGCTCGAGGCGCCCCTGTTCGGCGGTCATGTCCACCAGCCGCTCCTCCGCCAGGGCGATGCTCCGCACGGCGAGCTCGCGCTGTTTCTTCGCCTCATCCGCCGCAGCGACCGACGCCCGCGTCGCGCCGGCGAGGTTCCGCTCCTGCAATTCGTTCTGCAACTTCGCCGCATCGAGCTGGAGGATCTGGGCGTCGTTCTGGGCGCGCTGCTCCATCAGGCTCTCCGTCGTGCGCCAATTCACGGTGAACGCCACCGCGGCGCCGGCGATGAAGAGGGAGAAGACGAACGCGATCTCGAGCCGCAGCACCGCGTTCCGCTTCTTGATTTCGAACGCCGTCCGGATGCTCTCCACCACGCTCAGCGATGGAATGCCTCGCTGCAGCGCCTCCACCGACTCGTCGATCCAGACCAGGTCGTCCCCTCGCAGCGCGTCCCACTCCACCGCCGCCAGCGCGCCGCCGATGTCGATGGGGATCGCCTTCCGCCCGCTCGCGTGGAACTCCTCCACTTCGAGGGCGATGTATTTCCTCTCCGGGTCGGTCGCTCGCGGCGTGCCGACGATCACCTGGCGCGCGCTTCGCCGAATCGCCTCGTGCAGCGCTCGCGTCAGCCCTTCGCCCGCCGGCAGGTCGTGCCGGTCGAGAAAGCAGGTGAAGTCGAGCTCCGCGAGGCTCCGCTTCAGCCCCTCGGCATACGCGCTGCCGTCGCTGCGCGCGTAGGAGATGAAGATGTCGTAGCGATACCGGAGGCGCTCGGCGAGCGCATGCACTCCGCGCAGCAATCGCCGGACGGGGTTTCGCATGGGGGTGGTGCGCAAAGCATAGCCCAGGTCAGCGCCGCGTGCGCCCGGTGGACGACGAGCACCTGCACGCCGAAGCCACGCAATGAAGTGACGTCATGGACCGACGAGCCGGAGTATACGATGCGGCCGTGGTGCCGCCGTCCCATATGCTGCTGGAGCGCTTCGTCACCGGCAACTGGTTCGCGCGGCGGGTGAACGATTGAGCGACGCGTTGCTGCACGGCGTCCGCGTGGTGACGACCGCCGTGAATGTGCCCGGACCAGTCGCTGCCGCCCGTCTGCGCGAGCTCGGCGCGCAGGTGACGAAGATCGAGCCGCCGTCCGGCGACCCGCTCGAGCGGATCGCGCCGGAGTGGTACGCGCGGCTCGCCGCAGGTCAGGATGTGCGGCGCATCGACATCAAACAGCCCTCCGCGCTGGACGACCTCCTCGCGCGAGCCGACCTGCTCCTCACCGCGCTCCGCCCCTCTTCGCTCGACCGCCTCGGGCTCGGATGGGAGCGGCTCCACGCCGCGCATCCGCGCCTCTGCCACGTGGCGATCATCGGTCATGCGCCGCCGGACGAGGAGCGGCCCGGACATGACCTCACCTATGTGGTCCGCGCCGGCCTCGCGACGCCGCCGCACATGCCCTCCACGCTGCTGGCCGATCTGGCCGGCGCGGAGCGGGCGGTATCGACCGCGCTGGCGCTGCTCCTCGCCGCCGCGCGCG
>DATEOX010000326.1:0-6408 GCA_035273585.1 Thermoanaerobaculia bacterium | reverse complement strand
ATGCCTGGCGCATCATGCGTGACTGGTTCTACGACCCGAACATGCACGGCGTGAACTGGGCCGGCATCCGGGCCCGCTACGGCGAGCTCGTCCCCTACATCTCGCACCGCTCGGACCTCGACTACATCCTGGGCGAGATCGCCGGCGAGGTGAACTCAGGCCACGTCTACGTCGACACGACGGATGACTGGAAAGTCAAGCGCGTGGAGCACGGTCTACTCGGCGCGGACATCGTATCCGATCCGTCCGGCTACTTCCGGGTGCGCAAGATCTACCCCGGCGAGAACTGGCACGACGCCTTCCGCTCCCCGCTCACCGAGCCGGGGGTGAAGGTCAAGGAAGGCGACTACATCCTGGCCGTCGACGGCAACTCGACGAAAGGGGTGGACAACTTCTACCGCCTGATGGAGAACAAGGCCGGCCGGGTGGTCACGCTGACCGTCAACGGCACGGCCTCGGCGGCCGGCGCGCGGGAGGAGAAGGTCCGGCCGATCGCCAAGGAGACGAACGTCCGCTACCTCGACTGGGTCCGCTCCCGGCGGGAGATGGTCGACCGCCTCTCCGGCGGCCGCATCGGCTACATCCACCTCCCCAACACCGGCGCGGAGGGGAACCGCGAGCTGTTCAAGTTCTTCTACCCGCAGTCGAACAAGCAGGCGCTGATCATCGACGACCGCTACAACGGCGGCGGCTTCATCCCCGACCGGATGATCGAGCTCCTCGACCGCCCGCTGCTCAACTACTGGGTGCGCCGCGGCGAGAAGCCGTCGATGACGCCGGCCTATGCCCATCAGGGTCCGAAGGCGATGCTCATCAACGGCTACTCGGCGTCCGGCGGTGACGCGCTGCCGTACTACTTCCGCAAGCGCCAGCTCGGCACGATCATCGGCACGCGCACCTGGGGCGGCCTGATCGGCCTCTCCGGCAATCCCGGCCTGATGGACGGCGGCTCGATCGAAGTCCCCCAGTTCCGCTTCCTCGACACGCAAGGCATGTGGGCCGTGGAAGGAGTCGGCGTCTCGCCGGACATCGAGGTGGTGGACCGCCCCGACCTCGTCGTCGCCGGCCGCGACCCGTCGCTGGAGAAGGCCATCGACGTGCTGCTCCAGCAGCTCAAGGAGCACCCGCCGGCTGCGGTGACGGTGCCGCCGGCGCCGAGCATCCCGTAAGGGTTAGAACCGTTGTCGGTTGTCGGTTATCGGTACGGCTACTGACAACTGACAACCGACAACGGTTCACGTCTCAAACTCGAACTCTTCCACCACCGGCGGATCGACCGTCCAGTCGCTGTAGCGGATCCACGTCGGGCGGCAGCGGATGTAGGTCAGGCCGGGCCAGTTCAGCCGCTCGTAGCCGTCCGGGAAGCGCGCCAGGTAGAGCTCCTTGAGCGGCGTGAGCTCCTCGCCGGACGGCTCGTCGGCGATCCCCTCGTACTGGATCTCACGCTCGTTGCCGCGGCCCCAGCCGCCGATGACCAGCGCGATGCGCGGGTTCTGCCGCAGGTTCTGCACCTTGCGCGTGGAGTCGACGCTGTCGAAGACCACCTCCAGCGCGTCCGTCACCACGATCCCCACCACCGCCGCCTGCGCGCCGCCCTCCGGCGTGACCGTCGCCTGCACGGCGAGGCGGTGGCCGCGCATGAACGCGAGCAGCTCCGACTTCGTCATCGCGCGCCAGTGTAAGCGAGCGAAGGATTCGCGCGCCGCCTTCGCTCTAACGGCGCGAAAGGAAGCACTCATGAAAACAGTCATTGCCATCGTCGTTTCACTTCTCGCCTTGCCGCTCGCGGCGCAGTCGAACAGCATCAGCGTGTGGGGCACCTACCAGCTCAACCAGGGCACCGACACCATCGAGCCCGGCCTCACCTCCGAGGTGAAGGACGGCAGCGGCTTCGGCGCCGCCTACGCGCGGATGTTCACGAACAACATCTCCGGCGAGCTGGCCGTCTTCCGCACCAGCTCCTCCGCGAGCCTCAACGCCGCCGGACTGGGCACCGCCGACCTCGGCGATGCGGAGCTGACGCCGATCACGGCCATGGTCCGCTATCACTTCGGCGGCCACTTCTACGTCGGCGGCGGCCTGGCGCAGGTGATGACCTCCGATCTGCACATCGAGGGAGAGACGGTCGCCGTCGACGACAAGACTGAGCCGGTCTTCGGCGCAGGCGCGACCTGGGACTTCACCCCGCGCCTCGGCCTCGCTCTCGATGCGCGCTGGATGCCCCTCAAGCTGACGGGCGAGACGCCCGACGGCAGCCGCGCCAGCGTCAACCTCGACCCGCTCCTGCTGTCGGCGGGCGTGCGGGTGCGCTGGTGAATGCGCTACTCGACCCCCAGCGAGAGCGTGCTGCCGGCGGCGAGCGTTCCTTCGCGGCACTCGTCGTCGGCGTCTCCTTTCCGTGCGGCGCAGAAGCGGTAGGGGCCGGGAGCGAGGTTCGGGATCTCGATGGAGCCGGGCGCGAGTGCGCTGCCGCCCCGTTGCGCGTGCGCCCACTCGAACAACTGGCCGAGGGAGAGGTTGATGCCGTTGTAGGCGACGGTGACGCGGGCGGCGTCGCGCGGAAACGCCAGATGGAGCAGGCCGCCGGCCGGGGCGAGGTCGATGCGCAGAGGGTCGTCGGTGACCGGCGCGCGGAAAGCCTGCAAGGTGCGGCCGGCGGCCGCGACGATGAGCGCGACGTCCGTGCTGTGGCCGGCAAAGGAGAGCTCGAACTCGCCGTTGAGGCCGGAGACGGTAGAGGGTGCGTTTCCGCCGCCCGGATTGATGATGTAGCCCGTAACGCGCGCGCCGACGAGCGGCTGGCCTTGGGAGAAGACGGTGCCGGTCAACTTCCGCCGCCGCTCCAGCACCAGCTCTACGTTCGTCACATGCGATCCCTCGGTCACCGGAATCTCGAGGGCGCGGCTGCTCTCGCGCGTCCTGCGATCGTCGGCGCTCACGTGGGCCAAGCCGGTCGCCAAGCCCCGGAAGCGGAACTGCCCGTCAGGGCCGAGGCGCCGCGACACAGGCCCCGCGGGCGTGCCGATGATGACTTGCGCTGTAGCTGCGCGCTTGCCGTCGACGCCGGTGACCCATCCGGCGATCTCGCTGTCCGGCAGCTCGATCTTCACCTCGTCCCGCTTCTCGGGAATCTGCGTGGTGACGGCGGTGACGATGTCTTCGCTCGGCGCGTCGACGTCCACTCTCCATTTGCCCGCGTGCGGCAACATCACCTCGAATGATCCTTCGTCGTTCGAGGTCGTCTCGATCCGTTCCGCCCCATCGCGTCCGCCGAAGAACAGCGTGGCGGCGATCGGCTTCCTGGCAGCGGTCACCGTTCCGCGGATCGCGCGTACGCCGATGTCGATGGTGCGCTGCGCGTCCGCATCGCTGTGGATCTCCAATTCACGTTCCGCGTACCTGTTCCCGTGCGCATCGCCGATGCTCGCCCGGAACCGGCCGGCGCCCTGTCCTTCGATGACGAACGATCCATTCTGGTCCGCCGCTCCCTTCGCCACTGGCGCGCTGGAAAAAGTCAGCTCGTTGATGCGCATCACGTCGACGCGCCAGGGGCGGCCGGCGGGATCGCGAGGGGGCAGGAGGGCGAGGCGGATGGTGACGGGTGGCTGCAGCCGGATCGGCGCGCGGAGCACCGACTCGCTCCTGTCGTAGATCTCGATCCGGTCGAGCCGAGCCGGCGCAAAGCCGGGGGCGGCGATCTCGAGCGTGTAGGTGCCGGGCGGAACGGGAGCCAGTTGCACCATCCCGCGCGCGCTGAATGCCGCCTCGGCCACCGGCTGCATCAGTCGCGGGCCCAGAGTGGGGGAGCCGGCCGTGGTCATGCGCACCAACTGCGCGCGCGCCGGCGCTTTCAACGTCCTGGCGGTAGCGCTGTCCAGCCACGCGACGAAAGACGCTCCCCGGCGCAGCGTCGTGGTGCCGAGGTTCGTTGCGGCGTCGCGGGCCACTGCGATGTCCCACTTGTACTGCGGCGTGAATCCCTTTGGGCGAAGAACGACGTCGAGCTTGGTCGCGGGAACGGAACACGACCAGGAGCCGTCGCCGCCGACGGGACAGTCGAAGCGGGTGTCGCGGCCGATGGTCGGCCCTTTGCTGCCGGGCGGCGATTCCACGGCGATGGCGAACGTCTTCGGCAGCGCATCGTTCCGCATGGCCAGAACGAACTTGCCGTGGACGACGGCCGTGCGCCAGACGTCGATCGTCACGTCGCCGTTCGCGCCGGGCACGGCGAGCCGGCGGCGCGGCATCCAATAGCCGTCAGCCTGCAGCTCTGCTTCCCACTCTCCCGGTGGTACGGCGCCGAGGCGCGCCACTCCTGCCGCCATCGGCACGCGCAGCTCGGCCGCGTTCTCGAGCGGGTGCAGCACCACCGCGCCGGCGACGGAGCAGCGATCGGCGTTCAGGCAACGCGCGACGATGCGCGCCTGAGCCAGGACCTCCCAGGGCAAGAGGAGGAGCGACAGGAGCAGGCCCGCACGGACGTTACGACGATGTAGAGACACATTCCACCGCTCGTGGTGCACCAGCAGCCTCCGACGGAACCGGGTGGCGAGGCGCTCCGGCCTTCTCATCGGGGGAGTGTAAAATACGCAGCACCAACCGATGTCCTTCGTTCACCTCCACCTTCACACCGAATACTCCCTTCTCGACGGCGCCTCGCGGCCGGAGCAACTGGCCAAGCGCGTGGCCCAGCTCGGCATGCCGGCGTGTGCCATCACCGACCACGGCAACATGTTCGGGGCGGTCGAGTTCTACAACGCCATGAAGAAGGAGAAGGTCAAGCCGATCATCGGCTGCGAGATGTACGTCGCGTACGGCTCGCGCACCGACAAGGCCGGCGTCGAGGACCAGGCGGCGGACGCCGGCTCGAACAACCACCTCATCGTCCTCGCCGCGAACGACACCGGGTACAAGAACCTGGTCAAGCTCGTCTCCGCCGGGTACACGGAGGGCTTCTACTACAAGCCGCGCATCGACAAAGAGCTGCTGCGCGAGCATCGCGAAGGGCTGATCGTCCTCTCCTCCTGCCTCAAGGGCGAGGTCTCGCAGAACCTCGCCGCGGGCAACTACACCCGGGCCAAAGAAGCGGCGCTGCAGTACCGCGACATCCTCGGGCCGGAGAATTTCTTCCTGGAGATCCAGGACCACGGCATCCCCGACCAGCAGAAGATCGTCCCGATGATGGCCCGCCTGGGCGAGGAGACGGGTCTACAACTGGTAGGAACGAACGACTCGCACTACCTCTCCAAAGACGACGCCTTCGCCCACGAAGTCCTCCTCTGCATCGGCACCGGCAAGACCCTTGGCGACGAGAAGCGGATGAAGTTCTACTCCGACGACTTCTACGTCAAGGGCCCCGACGAGATGGCGCGCGTCTTCCGCGAATACCCGGAGGCCGTCGCCAACACGCTGAAGATCGCCGACCGCATCAACCTCTCCCTCGACGTGAGCGGCCATCACCTGCCGAAGTTCCCCACGCCGAAGAACAAGGATCTGGGCGACTACTTCGCCGAGGTCGTGCGGGGCGGGCTGAAGCGACGGCTGGAAGCGATGGCGCCGCTGTTCGCGGCCAGGCGCAAGAAGCACGAGCCGGAGGAGTACTGGGAGCGGCTGGAGCGCGAGATCGAGATCATCAAGGGGATGGGGTTCCCGGGCTACTTCCTCGTCGTCTGGGACTTCATCAAGTGGGCCAAGGACCGCGGGATCCCGGTCGGCCCGGGCCGCGGCTCGGCGGCCGGATCGCTGGTGGCGTATTCGATGGCCATTACCGACGTCGACCCGCTCGACTACGACCTCCTCTTCGAGCGCTTCCTCAACCCGGAGCGCATCTCCATGCCCGACATCGACATCGACTTCTGCATGAACCGGCGGAGCGAGGTCATCGAGTACGTGCGCGACAAGTACGGCGCCGACAAAGTGGCGCAGATCATCACCTTCGGGACGATGGCCGCCAAGTCGGTGGTCCGCGACGTCGGCCGCGTCCTCGGCCTGCCCTACGGCCTCGTGGACAAGGTGGCGAAGACGATTCCCGGCGGGCCGGGCATCTCGCTGGAGACGGCGACGAAAGACTCGCCGGCGCTCATCGAGGCCATGAAGAACGACGCCGAGGTGGCGAAGATCGTGGAGATCGGAATCAGGCTGGAGGGGCTGTCCCGGCATGCCGGCATGCACGCGGCCGGCGTGGTCATCACGCCCGAGCCGATCACCGAGTACGTGCCGCTCTTCCGCACGAACCGCGACGAGATCGTGACCCAGTTCGACATGCGCGTGGTCGAGAAGATGGGCCTCGTGAAGATGGACTTCCTCGGCCTGCGCACGCTGACCGTCATCGACGACGCGGTCAAGTCGGCCAAACAGGTCGACGGCGTGGATATCGACGTCGACGCCATCCCGCTCGACGACCCGGAA
>DATEOX010000325.1:0-3183 GCA_035273585.1 Thermoanaerobaculia bacterium | reverse complement strand
CCGCGGCGGCAATTGCCCACCCGACTCCGACTTTTCGTTCGTCAGGACGCCGACGCCGTCGTTCTCCGAGGACGGGCCGCACGGTCTGGTCATTGTGGAGGCCACAGTGGACGCGCGTGGCAATGTCACCGCCACACGCGTGATCTCCAATGACACGGGCGAGCCGGCGCTCGCCGCACTGGCCGAGCGCGAAATGCGCGACGCGAAGTTTTCCCCGCCGATTCGCGACTGTGCGCCGAAAGCGTTCATTTACACGTACAAGCGCACGTTTTGAAATCGCGCTATTGACAAATAGCGAAAGATGGAAACAATGACTCGCAGTCCAAAACAAGTTCCCGAACCCATGGTTTATTGAGATCCGGCCTCACGCCCGTCCAATGGTGTCCGCCTGCCGCCGGCGTTTCTGATCTCTTTCCCGGAACAAAAAAGAGGACCTCATCGAGCGGTCTTGTGACAGGACCGCGTATGAAGGGATTCGTCCATGCGAGCTGCCGTCCGTTCCGTCCTTCTCCTCCTGATCGTCTTCTGTCTTCTGCCTCTCCAGGCGGCGCCGCCGCCGGGGACGATGATCCTCACCTTCAACGGGAGCACGCTCCATCTGACGAACGTCACGGCGGGCGGCAGCGTGTTCATCTATGGCCTGGCCCGGGAGGGGAAGGGGGACCACGTCGCAGTCGTCGAGCACGCCATGACGCTGGTGGATGATGACGGCAATGGCGTGATCGACTGGGTCTCGCCCGCGCCGTTCCCCGAGCGCTCCGTCTGGTTCGCGGCGGACCTGATGGGCGGCAAATACGCGGTGAACAATCCTTCCGTCGATTACGAGACCTTCTCCATCGACCTCCCCGCGTCGAGCTTCGCTCCGAACACGGGAGGGCAGAGCCTCATCACCTCGCCTGGATACGTCGTCGAATGCGTCGTCGTCCGGCCGAACGTCGGCGTCTGGCACCAGGAGGTCATCTCCGAGGGGGCGCTCGACACCGACCAGGTGGACGGGCAGATCACCATCGCCGTCGGCAGCCTCGAGCCGGTGGGGGACACGCTCGACCCCGCCCCCTCCACCCTCGAGGCAGGCGACATCGTCTTCATGATGGACTCGGCCAACGCCACCTACACCGTCGGAAAGGTGGGCGCCTGATCATGAAGACCCGCGCGCTCATCTTCGCCCTGCTGCTCGCCGCGGTCTCGGCGGCCGCGCAGGAGACGCCCTCCATGCAGAGAGGGTTCGCCGCCGACAAGGTCTTCGACTTCGGCGGCATCGACGCCATCAACACCTTCAACGGCAACCTCACGCTGAACATCCCGATCGGGCCGCGCTACCCGGTCGCGGGGGGCCTCAAGTACGGCCTGCAGCTCACCTACAACAGCAAGATCTGGGAGTACGACGAGCTCCCCAGCGGCATACGCGCCGTCCCCAGCCGCCGCTCCAACGCCGGCCTCGGCTGGCTCGTGTCGATGGGGCGGATGATCTCCCCCCGCGACCGGACGCACACCCTGATCGACCCTCTCGGCTGGGCCTACGAGGCGCCGGACGGCAGCCTGCACGAGCTCGGCTCCCCCTCCAGCAGGACGACCGACGGCACCTACATCCTCCTCACCACGCTCGGCAGCGGGCAGAAGCAGTTGGAGTTCCCGGACGGCACCATCGGCGTCTTCGACAAGAAGACGGGCGCGATGGAGTCGCTGCGCGACCGGCAGAACAACGTCATCACCTTCACGGCGTGGCCCTCCCGCACCGGCACGGGCTGCACGCGCGGCGAGACGACGTCCGCCGTGGAGATCGCCGACAACCGGAGCTCGCGCAAGACGTGGGTCTGCTACGGCACGCCGCCGGTTCGCTATCCGGAGTCGATCTACAGCGGCCAGATCGTGCAGATCGTGATGAATGCTCCGGCGAACGACACGCCGAACAACCAGGTGACGGCGAGCTACGACTTCGCCTATGAGCCGGCGTCGGAGTCGACGATCCACCGCGGCTGCCACAGCACGGTCAACAACGACCGGCTGGAGCGCACCGTGCCGCTGCTCACGTCCGTGAAGTTGCCGGACAACACGTCCTACGTCTTCGAGTACAACGACATTCAGACATCCTGCCAGCAGGGGACGCTCGAGAGCGTCACGATGCCGACCGGCGCGAAGATCGCGTACGGCTACCGGAACTGGAGCATGCCCGGGCCGGTCTGCAAGCCGCACGGCAATTGGGTCACGAGCGTCACCGGGGTCGGGACGCGCACCGTCTCCGGCCCGCACATCGAGACCTCCACGCGCACATACCTGGCGGAGCCGACGGCCATCCCGGGGAACGAGCAGATCCGCTGCGCCGAGGAGTTCCCGCAGATCCAGATCCCGAGGCCGCCGGAGGAGCTGAAGGTGAGCGTCTCCGACTCGGACGGGACGGTGACGGAGCACTACTACTCCGTATCGCCGCGGACGGAGTATGACCTGGGGCCGACGCCGCGCGGGTTCACGCACCTCGAATACGGCATGCCGTTCACGCACAACACGAAGACCGGCGCCAACCTCGACCTCCTCCTCTCCACGCGCGTCTTCGCCGCCTCCGACACCGCGCGTGCCGTCCCGCTGGTGGAGGAGTACGTCAAATACGAGAGCGACTGCGACGCGCCGTCGCATCCCTGCGGCGACGGCAGCCTGACCAACCCGCCGCTCGTGATCTCCGACCGCAACTCGCGGGTGAAAACCAAGCGCGTGGTGCACAACGTCCTGGAGGGGTCAACCCTCGTCGCCAAGCGGAAGGTCGATACCGAGAATGCCGACTGGGACGGCCTCGGGCACTTCCGGCAGGAGACGATCAAGGACGCGCTGACGAATTCCACCCTGCGCGAGACCTTCACCGCGTTCAACAAGCCTGATGACCTGGTCAACAGCGGCCGGCCGAACGTCAACGACACCCACACGTTCCCCAACAACACCGCCGCGTCACAGTGGGTGATCAACACCTTCAGCAGCGTCTCGACCACGGAGAGCGGCCGGACGGTGAAGACGTACGTCTGCTTCGATCCGCTCACCGGCGCGATGCGCGCCCGGCGGACGGTGCGCGGCTCCTCGCTCCTGGACGTGCTCGAGGTCTTCGGCTACTCCACGGCAAACGGCAACCTCCTGACCGAACAGAGCTCGCTGACGAACAGCGCGAGCAAGCTGTGCGACCTCGCCGATGCGCCGCCC
>DATEOX010000324.1:0-2824 GCA_035273585.1 Thermoanaerobaculia bacterium | reverse complement strand
GACGTCCGGCAGGAAGAAACGTTGGAGGAACGGGGAATGTACGATTGCGCCGGTGCTCTTGATCTGTCCCGCCTGCCGCGCGCCGCTGGCCGATGATGCCGGCGCGCTCCGCTGCCTGTCATGCCGCGCGCGCTATCCGGTCGACGGCGGCATCGCCGACTTCTCCGGCGGCCACTACTACGATCACTTCACCGGCCCGGACTCCCTCGGCGAGGAGCATCGCATCGGCCTGGCCGCCGAGGTGGAGGGCTCGCGCTGGCGCATCGAGCGCTTTTACGCGCCGCGGCTCGGGGCCGGCGCGCGCGTGCTCGATGCCGGCTGCGGCAACGGCGTCTCCGTCGACGTCCTCCATGAGCGCGGCTTCGACGCGTGGGGCATCGACCTCTCCTCGCTGCGCAAATGGCAGTGGCGGGAGCGGACGCAGCGCGACCGGCTGGCCGTCGCCAGCGCGCTCCGCCTCCCGTTCCCCGATGCCTCGTTCGATGCCGTCCTCTCCTCGGGCGTGATCGAGCACATCGGCGTCGAGGAGCTCGGCGGCGCGACGTACAGCGTCCGCCCGCTCCCCGAGCGCGACGCGCTGCGCGACGCATTCGCCGCCGAGCTGCTGCGCGTCACGAGGCCCGGCGGGCGCGTGTTCATCGATTGTCCGAACGGCGCCTTTCCCATCGACTTCTGGCACGGCGCGGTCGCCGGTCGCGCGCGCTGGCACTCGCCGCGCGAAGGCTTCCTCCCCTCATTCGATGATGTGCGCCGCCACGTCCATCGCGCCGATCCCGGCGCGGTGGTGCGCCGCCTCCCGGCGCGCGACCGCTTCGCCTTCCGCCAGGTCGGCCGGCATTGGTACGGCCGGATGTTCCGCGCGCCGATGGCGTGGTGGCTCCGCTTCGGCCGCGGGACGCCGTACCTCGTGGTCGAGGTGACGCGGCCCGTATAATCGGCCTCCATGTCCGCGCTCCTCCTCGCTCTTCTCCTCGCCACCACCGCTCCCATCCCGATGCACGTCTCGCTGGAAAAGGCGGCACGCGAGCTGGTCACGAACTTCAGCACGTCCCGCTTCCAGGCGGCGGCGAAGGACTTCAACGAAGACATGATGGCCACCGCCACGCCGGCGGTGCTCGCCGAGCAGAAGCGGTTGCTGGAAGCAGAGGCCGGCGCGTTCCGGACCATCACGGCCGCGCGCGAGGTGCGGCAGGACGGCTTCCGCGTGGTCGAGGTGACCTGCCGCTACGAGAAGGCGAACGTCCTCTTCCACATCACGTTCGACAGCGAAGACCGCGTCGGCGCCGTGCGCATGAGCTCCATCGTCGCCCCGACCATGGACCCCGCGCTCGAAGCCGCCGCCCGCCAGTTCGTGACCGATTTCACCGCCGGCCGATATGACGTCGCGGCCAAGCCGTTCGATGCCGCCCTCCGCTCGCAACTGACAGTGGCCAAGCTGACGGAGCTCGGCAAGACCATCACCACCCGCTACGGCAACTTCCGCTCCGTCACGGAGGCCAGCCCCTCGCTCGACGGCATCTATCGCGTCGTGACGCTCACCACCGCGTACGACCGCTCGCCGGTGGAAGTGCGCGTCGTCTTCGACGCCGAGGGAGCCATCGCGGGATTGAGCATCGGCCCGAGGTGATCGGGTAGGGAAGTGGCGGCCTGGCGGCACTCCTCTGCATGGCATTGATCAGCTTGCGCGTGGTGGATCTCTATCACAATGACGACGTGACGAGCTTCGCCGCCGCCGCGGCGGCCGGCATCTGGGGCGTCATCCACAAGGCGACGACCGGCCAGACCGGCCAGGACAGCGCGTACGCCGCCCGCCGCGGCGAGGCGCTGGCGGCCGGTCTGCTTTGGGGCGCGTACCACTGGGGCACGAACGCGGACGTCGCCGGTCAGGTGGAGAACTTCCTCAACGTCGCCGATCCGGATGACGAGACGCTCGTGGCGCTCGACTTCGAGGAGACGGAGGGCAACCAGATGACGCTCGACCAGGCGCGCGAGTTCCTGGAGCGCGTGGCGGACAAGCTCGGGCGCAAGCCGGTGCTGTACGGCGGCGGCCTGCTCAAGACGGAGCTCGGAAGCGAGCAGGACCCGTTCTTCGGCGGCCATCGCCTCTGGCTCGCCCACTACTCCGAGACGCCCACCGTGCAGGCGAGCTGGGACACGTACTGGCTCTGGCAGTACACCGACAGCCGCACCGGCATCGAGCCGAACACCGTGGACGGCATCCCCGGCGACTCGAACGGCAACCTCGATTGCAACTCGTACAGCGGCACGCAGGACGAGCTTGCCGCCGAGTGGGCCTCCTGACCGTCAGGCCTGCGCCGTGTTCGCCTCGGCGATGAGGCGCCGCAGCTCGACGATCGCCGCCTCCACCTCGAGCTGCTCGGCGGCGAAGAAGGCCACGTCGCCGCCGCAGTGCGGGCAGGTCTCCGTCCCCTCGTGCACGTATTGCCGGCAGCCGTAGCAGAGGTCGAGCGTCGGCGGCACGCGGTCCGTCGCGCGCAGCTCCGGCTCCTTCATCTCCCAGTGCGGCGGCACGGCGATCAGGCGCGGACCATCGCCGCCGTCCAGCGGCTCGGTGATCAAGTCGAATCGCCCCTGATCGAACGGCGTGCCGGGCGCTTCCTGCGTCTTCACCACCCGCTCGCGCAGGCCCTGCTTGGCCAGCTCCAGCGCGCGGTAGTGGCAGTACGGATTGTTGCCGGGCCGGCCGAAGAGGACGGTCGAGGTCCAGGTGCAGCCGCCGCGGCAAACGTCGGCGTAGTAGCAGTCGCGGCAGCGGCCCCAGAGCTCGTGGATCTGCCGGTCGCGCGAGAAACGGATCTCCCGG
>DATEOX010000323.1:0-2845 GCA_035273585.1 Thermoanaerobaculia bacterium | reverse complement strand
CGTGCATCTGAGCCAGCGCATCAGTAACCGATCCGCACGAACCCTTCCACTCCATCCACCTGCAGCGCGAGCCTGCCACGGAGGCTCGGGTCGGCAACGCTGCCGTCAAGCTTGAAGTAGTTGTAGCCGAGACCGATGCCGATGGCGCGCAGAAAACGGTACTCCAGGCGCGCCGACGCATTCGTGGCGCGACCGGAGTACTGGTCGATGGTCACGCGGGGGAGGATGCCGGCGCTGGCCTCGCCGATCAGGCGCGGCGTGAACGCGTAGCGGATCTGCGCGCCGCCGAGGGCGACCGGGACATCCGTCGACGCCTGGTTGGTGAGCGTCGCGGACTGGCCTCGAGCCGTGGCGGCGACGCTCGCGTCGATGGACAGCATCGCGGCGCCAAGGGTGATGCCGACGCCGGCGCGATCGGACTTGTGGGCCCAGACGGTGAGCGTCGCGTCCCAGTACTTCGTGTCGAACGCGGTCGCGACGTCCGCCTGCACGGGGTAGACGTTGTCCTGGAAGCGGAACTCGCGGTCGATCTGCTCGAAGCCGCTGCGCGAGGCGGAGACGTAGCTGCCCGCCAGCTCCAGGCGGCTCGCCGGCCGCCACTGCGCCGTGAATCGCTGCAGGGTCTTGGAGGACTCCAGGCCGAGGTCGCGCTCGATGTTCAGCTCCGTGCCGGTCGTGCTGCCGGCCTCCGCATCGATGCGCACGTCGGTGGAAAAATTGCCGAGGTAGCCGCCCGCCGTGACGCTGATGCGGGGGAAGAGCTCCTGGGCGGCGGCCGGGAAGGCGAACAGCAGCAACAGCAACAGCAAGTGCACTCGCATGAGTGTCTTGACGATCAAAAGCGATGCCGACGGTGGGCAGCGCTCTCATGAGTGTCTTGACGGCCCAAACGCTGCCGGTCACAATTACTTGATGCGGTGGCGGAAGTACGCAGGGATGGCATTCGCGCTCTTCACTCTCGCGGCGGGCGCCCAGCCCCTGACGCTCGACGGTCCGGCGGCGGTGCGCACCGTCGATGATCATCGTGCGCTGGTCGTCGTCGACACGGACGGCGACGGGCGGGCGGACCACCTCTTCCGTCTCTGGTCCGAGCGCGCGCTGCCGCGGGTCGACGAGGCGTTCGTCCGCGCACACGTCGAGTTCGAGCCGCACCGGCTGCGCGTTTTCGCTGACGGTCGCGAGGTTTGTCTCGCGCTCGGAAATCTGCCCAATGATGGTGCCGCGCTGGCCGGTTATGGGCTGAACCACGAGTGGGGCGGCGCGGACGTCGGCAAGCACCGCATCGTGGTGGAGGACGGCGTCGCGCGGTACGTTCCCGAGCAGGGCGCCCGGAGCTGGCCCGAGTGAACCGGGCGCGGCCGTATTGACTTTTCGGATTTCCCCTTCTTAAAATCTCTGCCGTCCGGAATTCAATACGTTTAGGGGGATGAATGCTCAAGCGATTCCTTGTGCTCCTGGGATGTCTTGCCTGCACCGGCTCTCTCCTCGCCGCCCCTGTCGCCACCGCCGCTGATCCCGGAACCTTCCACGGCCGCACCATCATCAAGTCCTACGACGAGCACCGCATCCTGATCTCCGTCGACTCGCGCGGCTCGGGCAGGGCCGACCACCGCTTCCGCTTCTGGTCCGAGGAGGCACTGCCGGCGGTCGATCTCGACTTCGAGGCCTCGCTGCAGTTCTACGGCAGCGAGCTGATCGTCATCGCCGACGACGAGCAGACGGTCTACCGCTTCATGGTCGGCGGCAGCCAGCCGCACCAGTACCGGATGGCGGAGAACACGGTGGCCACCGGCTACACCGGCTACGGCCTCAATCACGAGATGCCGGCGCCGGCGCCGCGCAACAACGCGGCGAAGGCCGGAGCCGGCGGGGCGGATCCCGATCCGTCGCTGAGCTGCGATTACGGCGAGTGCGAGCAGCCGAGCTGGGAGTGGTGGGGCAACGGGAGCTGCACCTCCGGAGGCGTCGGCGCGACCTCCTGCAGCCTCTCCGTCGCCGGCACCTCGTGCTCCGCTTCGTGCGAGTCGGGCTTCTACGCCTGCTGCAAGTCCGACTTCGGCGGCATCAGTTGCACCTGCGTGCGCAAGTGACGCCGGCATGAGGGCGCGCGTGTATCATGGCGCGTCCTCATGCTCCTCGTCGTCGCGTTGTTGGCGTTCCTCCTCATCCTCCTCGGCTTCAGCTTCCTCACCTGGCGCCAGCTCGTGCGCATCCATCCGCGTCGCCGGCGGCTGATCACCGTCACGGTCATCGTCTGCAGCCTGTGGTGGCCCTTCCTTCCGCTGTTCAACGCACGGACTGATTTCTCCCGCTTCATCCGCTCGCTCCTCGGCCCGCCGTGGACGGCGTGGATCACGTTCGCCCTCTTCTACTCCATCCTCCTTTTCCTGATTCTCATCGTCTGGCTGCCGATGCGCCATCGCCGGCGTTTCGAGGACGTCGCGCGCTGGCCGTCGCGCGTCTTCATCACGCTGGTGATCGTGGGGGGCGTGGTCGGCATCTACCAGGCCCTCGTGCCGCTGCGCGTCGAGCGGGTGCCGGTGATGATCGACAATCTGCCGCCGGAGCTGGACGGCACGCGCCTGGCGCTCATCGCCGATCTCCACACCGGCCTCTTCACCCGTCCTTCACGCCTGGAGGAGATCTTCACCACCACTGCCGCGCTCCAGCCGCACGCCGTCTTCCTTCTCGGCGACATGCTCGATGACGACCCGTACTACATCCCGAAGCTCCTGGCCGGCATGCGGCCGCTTCCAACCCAGACGCCGGTCTTCGCCGTCCTGGGCAATCACGAGATGTACAACGTGCCGCGGGAGGTGATCGCCGATCTGCGTGGGAGCCGCGT
>DATEOX010000322.1:0-5196 GCA_035273585.1 Thermoanaerobaculia bacterium | reverse complement strand
TTCACCGCGTCCGGATCGGCCTCCCGCTCCCCGCGCGCGGGCGGGCCGTCGGCAAACGGATAGCGTCCGGCGAGCCGGGCGTTGAAGTAGCGCGCCAGCTCCGCGTACTTCACCCCCGCGTCGCGTACGGCGATCTGCACGCAGCGCTCGCCGAGCTGGCGGGAGAGCTCCTGCAGCCGGACCGAGAAGTAGCGCCGGTTCGGACGGTAGCCCGCCGGCAGCGAGGCCGCGGTGCAGTTGGCCGGCGTGACCTTCACCATCTGCTGGTTGATGTAGTCCTCCAGCGCGGCGAGGGAGCTGCCCGGCTTCTTCGCGTCGTAGTCGCGCAGGTCGTCGATGATCCCCTGCCAGGCGCCGACCAGGCCGCGCATGTCGCCCCGGTCGGCCATCCCCGCCTTGACGAACCAGGCGATGAGCGGCTGTGCGTAGTTGCGGGCCAGGATGGTCACCCGGTTGCGCGTCGTCTCCAGGTACACCGGCACGTCGCCCGCGTCGCGCGCGTCCCAGGCGGCCGGCGACGGCGCGCCGCTGCCGTCCCACCAGTCGAAGCCGCGATGCCGCGGCCGGTACGGCTCGTCCTCGTGCAGCAGACGGTCGACGTCGACCAGCAGCCGGTACGCCTCGGCCGTCATGGCGTTGGCCAGGTCGCGGCGCCCGTCCATGGCCCGCACTTTCGCCAAAGAGTCGAGCGCTTCCGTCACCGGCCCGACCTCCGACTGGAAGCGGGCCAGGCCGGCGCGGACGTCGTCCTCCAGTGTCGCGCTCACCGACGGCGGCACGACGTCGAACGCCTGCCCCTCGGCGATCAGAGTGATCATCTGCCGCGCGGCGTTCTCCCGCGCCACCTGATCGATCGAGCCACGCATCTCGGGCGGGAAGACGCTCAATGTCTTCGACTGGAAGCGGTCGTAGGCCTGATGGACGGCCACCGCCTGTTCGAGCAGCGCCGGGTCCCACCCGAGCCGCTGACCGGCGAGGAGGTGTGTCTGGATCTGGCGGTCGAAGCGCGACTGGTTGACGAAGCCCTGCCCGAGGAACGACTCGAGCGCGGTCTTGAGCAGCAGCGTGCCGGGCGAGAGCTGGCGCCGCGCGCGGCCGTCGGCGACGGTCAGGATCGCGCCGGTCATCGGCGACTCCATCGTCGCCAGCGAGCGCTGATAGTGGCTCAGCCACTGGCCCCCCTCGCCGCGGATCCGGCCGACGAGGTCGGGGCCGAAGAACTCGGAGCGGGCCATGTCGCCGAGGAGCTTCTGAAACGAGGGACCGAGGGAGAGGTCGTCGTGGAAGGCCCACTCGATCTGCGGGTCGGCCAGGTCGCGGTCGACCTGCTGCATCTGCGTGGAGAGGCCGGCGAAGGCCGCCGCGCCGCTGGTTCCACCCGGCCACCCGCCCGGCTGCAGCGACGCGGAGAGCTTCTGCACGCGATCGCGGAACGGGCTCTCCTCGAAGAGGCGGTTGAATGCGTCGTGGGAGAGCTCGGTGGCCGCAGCCTGTGCGTCCGCGGCGTACTGCTTCGGATCGAAGCGCACGCAGGTGGCGTCGAGCAGCGCCCGGTCGTACATCTCGTTGCGCGCCTTGTACTGGCTGGAGAGGCGCTCGCCCCAGGTGTAGCCGATCACGTCGCTGAGGTCCTCGAGCGTGCCGCCGCGCGAGGAGCAGAGGCGGTTGAGCTGCTGCGCCTTGGACTCGAGCAGCTTCATGTCCCCGACGTACTTGGTGAGCTGGATGTACTCCGGAATGCCGTCGATGGAGAGCTGCGAGGCGCCCTGCGGGACGGCCACGATGGCGTAGCGGTCGCGCGCGTGCTTGCGCAGATCCTCGACCCGCTCCCCCAGCTCCAGGCGCAGAGACTCGAGGATGACTTTCGAGAAGGCGGCGGCCATCGCCTTCTCCACCTGCCGCCCGCGCGGATCGACCCACGAGCTGGGGACGAAGATCGAGCCGTAGCTGGCGAAGTCGATGGCCGACATGTTGTCCAGCAGCGAGATGGCCCAGCTCTTCAGCTTCTCGTCCGCGACGTTCTCGTGCTTCTCCGCCAGATACCCGGTGGTGGCCTGGAGGATCGGCTCGAGGATGCGGTTCTCCTTGCGGAGCTGATGATTGGCCCACAGCAGCCCGCCGCCGCAGAAGAGCGCCAGCGCCGCGGTGGCCGCCTGGGCGATGCGCACCGAGCGGTCGCGGGCCATGCGCGTGCGGGTGGTCGGCGCGGCCACGCCGTGCTCGGCGAAGACCTTCTGCTCGAAGAGCTCCTTGGCGAAGGCGGTCTGCTCCCCGCCCAGCGTGTTGCCGTTTTCCTTGCCGCAGAAGTAGATGCCGCGGAGCATCAGCGAGCCGTGGTACGCGCTCGACTTGAAGAGCTGGTCGAGGGCCACGCGGATGGCCGGCCCAAGGTTGCGGAAGGAGCGCGGCAGCCGAAGGAGGTCATCGGCGGCGGCCGTCGTCCCCTCGGCGAAGATCTCCATCTGCAGGTCCTCGAGGCGCGAGCACATCGCCTTGAGCGCCTCGTCCACCCACGCCGCGCGGTACGAAGTGTCGACGCTGTAGGAGCTCGACCAGCCGATCATCTCCTCGCGCGCCGACGGCCGCACGCTGCGGCAGAGCGCGTCGAAGCCGGTCAGCCCCTCGGAGCCGGTGACCAGCACGTACACCGGCAGCCGGAACCCGAGCCGCCCCTGGAGGTCGACCACCTTGCGGTAGATGCGCGCCGTCCGGGCGGCGAGATCGGCCCGGCGCAGCTCGCTCCCCGCGGCGTCGACGAGCTCCGCGGCGGAGAAGGTCAGCACGATGCCGTCCACCGGCCGCTTCGGACGGAAGCGCTGCAGGTGGCGGACGAGTTGCTCCCAGCCGCGATCGTCAGCCTGCTTGCCGTTCGCCCGCAGCACGTGGTCGCCCGCGACGTCCAGCACCACGCCCCGGTCGTAGAACCAGAAGCCGCGGCCCATGGCCAGCGAGGTCTCCGACTCCGACGGATCGCCGAACGGCATGTCCATGCCGGTGGTGCCCATCAGGTCCGCCGGCCGCGAGCCCTCCGCGCCGGCCAGGAGGACGAAGGGGACGTCGTACGGGTCGCCGTCGCTGACCCGCTTGATCAGCTTCCTGGCCCGGCGGAAGGCCGAGCCGATGCTCATCGCCGCCGGCGCTTCTTCTTCGTCCGTGCTCTCCGGCGCTTCCTCCTCCGGCTCCTGGGCGTCGGCGAACTGCGAGCTGTTCGAAGAGCGCCGCAGCAGGACGACCATCACGATGATGACGATGAGCGCCACGACGATCACGGCGACGAGCGCCCACGGCATGAGCGAGGCCGGGATCATGGATGCACCGCCGTCTCGCTGCTCTTCATTGAGGAGTGCTGGCGGATCTGATCGACGTACGGCTGGAGTTTGCTGACCGCGCTCTCCCACATCAGGTGCGAGACGCCGACCCAGACGACCACGATCAGGACCATGGCCCACACCCACGGCTTGAGATACGGCAGTTGCACCGCGCGCGGGACGTCCAGCGTCTCGGCGTAGGCCTGGGGCACGAGCGAGTCGTTGCCGCGCACCGCCTCCGGATCGCGGTTGAAGATGAAGCGGAACAGGCGCCGACGATACGAGGCCAGCTCCTCCTCCGCGCGCGGCTTCCCACGGAACTTGCCCTGGAACCCGAGGGCCAGGACCATGAGGTAGACGCGGGCCAGCTCCATGTGCATCGACTCGCGGTCGCGCAGCAGCTCGTCGATCCGTTCGAAGAGCTCGTCGCCGGCGCGGTGGGAGCCGAAGAGGCGCGACTCGAGCAGGTGCTTCCGCCACTCCTCGCGCCCGATCCAGCGGTCGAGATGGAGGAACGTCTCGTCGGCCAGGGCGGCCATGGCGTACTGCGCCCTGCGATAGAGCTCGACGCCGAAGTCGCCCCCTTCGCGCCCCGCCTCCAGCGCCTGGCGCTCCAGGATGGCCAGCAGCTTCTTCCACACCCCGCCCGGCGTGACGTCGTTCGTCCGCTCCGCTGCCTCCTCGACGGACCATGTGGCGCCCGAGACCCTCGCCTTGAGCCGGATCACTTCGCCGTAGAACTGCTGGAATGCATCGATGAGGAACATGGGCTACACGCGGTCTTTCACGTAGAGGACGATTTCTTCGGGGCGGCGCCCGCCGCCGGGATTGAGGATCACGAGCTCCTTGCCCGGTAGGATGACCTCCGGGTCGAAGGCGAGGGAGAAGAGGGTCACGCCGCGCGCGGGGACGAGATCGCCGTCGGCGTCGACGCGCTTGCGCACGGCGCCGGAGACGCGCCGGTCGCGCAGGCCGAGGATCTCGGAGCGGCTGGCGATGAGCGCGGAGGACATCCAGGCCACGGTGTCGATCTCCGGCAGGCCGGGCGCCGCCCGCACGCCGAGGAGCAGCGTCCGGTTGCTCCACGAGGGGTCGAAGAGGATGTGGAACTCGTCGCCTTCGAGGGCGAACGGATAGCCGCGGTAGGTCTCGTTCACCCCCTGGTCGATGGCCTTGCCGATCGCGGCGTTGGCCTGCTCGAAGGTGGCGAAGAGGTTGTTGTGATCGTACGGCTCGAGCACCGGCGGGAGGAGCGAGGTCGCCAGGCCGGCCACATGTCCGAGCAGCGAGCAGAGGGCGACGAAAAGAGGGAACGGATGTGACTGATTCGAGCGCAGCACGGCCTCGAACGCCGGCAGCTCGCCGATCAGGTAATGCACCATCAGCCGCTTCTCGATGAGCTGCGGCACGCGCGCGGCCGCCGACGGCGAGCGCACCTCGTCCGCCAGGAAGGCCGCCTTCTCCCGCAGCCGCGAGGCGATGGCGGTGCACATGTCGTAGATGGCCGAGCCTTGCCCGACGCGCAGCCAGGGCGGCTCGAAACGGGTGCGGCCGAAGACCTCGTTGCGGTAGGCGATCTCCACCAGAGGGAAGCCGACGTATTTGTTCAGCGGGTCGTCGCCGGGCAGGAGATAGAGGCGTGGCTTGAGGACGGGCAGCGGCAGGTCGCCCTCCCCCGTGTTCTCGTCCGGCACCGGGCCGCCTTCCTCGGAACCGTAGCGCTCGGAGAGGGCCAGCCCGCGTCCGCGGATGGCCACGGCGAGGAAGATGATCATCGGCCGGAGCTGGATCGCTTCCGCGTACGGGTTGAGGTCGAGGCTGAGGTCGGGCAGGTCGCCTTCGCCGTGGCTGATGACCAGCCCGTCCGGCATCACCGCCTCGATCTCGA
>DATEOX010000321.1:0-6854 GCA_035273585.1 Thermoanaerobaculia bacterium | reverse complement strand
CATGCCCGACCTTTCGAAGGTGCTGGTCGTCGAAGATGATTCCGCAACGCAGTCCCTCCTGCGCACCATCGCCCAGCGTGAAGGCTTCGAGGTGCTCACGGCTGACGACGGGGCCCAGGCGCTCGTCATTCTCGCCCGCAGCACGGTCGACGTCATCCTGCTCGACCTCCTCCTCCCGAGAGTGAACGGCTTCGAGGTGCTGCGCCACCTGCGCTGCACGTCCCCGGAGCTGTTGCAGCGGACGATCGTCATCAGTGCGGCGAGCGAGGCCACGACGCGCGACTGCGAGGACCTGCCGCACGTGTGGTGCTTCCGCCGCAAGCCGATGGACATCCTCGAGGTGGCCCGCGACCTCGTCGCCTGCGCCGCGCAGCAGCCGCGGAAGCCGTCCCAGGCCGCCGAGCCGCGCGCGATGGCGCAGCGGAGGGCGGAGTGAGATGGTCGTTAGTTGTTGGTAGAGACGCCTACGAACAACCTACTGACAACTAACAACCAATGACCAACGACTATCTCCCGATCGCGAACGACACGCCCGCCGGCAGGTTCACGCTCACCGGCTTGCCGCCGGCGGCGACCTGGTCGTACCAGGAGTCGGGCTTCTTCAGGCCGGTGTGCGCCATGAGGTAGCGGGCCAGCTCCGTGGCGTCGGCCTCGCTCATCCGGATGCAGCCGTGCGAGGCGGCCGAGCCGATCGAGTCCTCGTCGTTCGTGCCGTGGATGTAGTAGTCGGGCTCCTGGAAGAAGATCTTCACCCCGCGCATGGGGTTCTTCGGATCGCCCGGCGCGGCCGGCTTCTTCCCCTTGGCCCACTTCTCCGCGGGCGGCTTCCAGTCGGGGTTCCAGACGATGTGCCGGACGGTGAAGCGGCCGTTCGGCGTCGCGTGGCTCTTCGTCCCCACCGCGATGTCGTAGCGCCGCATCTCTTTGGCACCGATGCGGACGACGAGGATCTTCTTCTGCGTGCTAGCCGCCATCGAGAGCGGCCCGGTGGCGGCGGCGGTCTTGGTGGCGAAGAGGGTGAGCAGGAGGGCGAGCAGTGTCATGCCGCACGCTACTGCAAGGTTGATGTCACGTCCGCTAGGAGCTGAAGGCCCGGAGCGCCTCGGCCTCGCTCTCGTACACGCTGAACATCGGCAGGAGGTTGGTCAGGCGGAGGGTGCGGGCCACGCGGTCCTGCGGCTTGAGCAGGCGGAGGGAGGCGCCGTGGCGCTTCGACGTCTTGAGGCTCTGCACCAGCTCGCCCAGGCCGTTGCTGTCGATGTAGTCCATGTCGGAGAGGTTGAGGAGGATCTTCTTGCCGCCCTCTTCCAGAATGGCGTTGATGATGTGCGGCAGCACCTCGTCTCCCACGCCGACGGCCAGCCGCCCCTTGAAGTCGACGATCGTCACGTCCTGAACTTTCCGCACCTCGATGTTCATGCGCGGCGCATAATACACGCGCTTGACATCCTTCGTGGCCGTTGAAGAGCCGCTGTCGATGCTCGACGAAAGCTTCGACAGCATCGAGATCGAGGTCCTGTTCGTCCGGGGCAATCAGGCCATCGCCGACTCGCTCGCGCTCTGCCGCGAGCTGCAGGCGGGGATGGGGACGGCGCTGGAGCACCTGATGCAGATGGAACAGGTGCTGGCCCTGCCGCTCAAACGCTTTCGCCGCGGATCGACGGACTCTCCGGCTGGCTGACCAGGAAGCGGCGGATGGCGTCCGCCCGTTGGCGGGCGTCGTTGGCCTTGTCGTCGAAGCGGCGGGCCATCCAGTCGTGGCCGCGGTTCCGCTCCGTCATGGCCAGGCGGTCCGACAGGCGGACGCTCTCCTCCAGCGTCTTCAGTGCCGACCAGAGCGCCTCTTCCAGGACGTCGTCCTGCGCTCCGAGCATCGTATCGGGGGAGTAGGCGTGGCCGACCCGGCAGCGGTAGCGGGTGTATTCGCCGTCTTCGATCTCCCACAACACCCCTCCGCAGTCGGGGCAGGAGAAGGGGGACGGCTTTCCGGGGCGGTCATCCTGCTGCATCGCTTCGGGATCCATCTCGGCCATACCGGTCTCCAGTTTCATCCTCTGCGTCGCCAGGACGTTGTTGCGCGGCTGCTCGCTCCACGGAGCGCGGACGGTCTCCGCGATCTGCGCGCCGATGGCGGCGAGCGGCAGGCGGTAGTCGACCTCCACGTGTCCGAGAGCGCTGATGGGCATGTCCGGGTACAGCGCATCGGTCGGCTCCTGCACGATGGCCACCCCGCCGCGCTGCTTGACGGCCAGCAGGCCGGCCGTCCCGTCGTCCAGCGTGCCGCTGAGGATGACGCCGACGGCGCCCGGTCCGGCGGCCAGCGCCGCGCTGCGGAAGAGCGGGTCGATGGCCGGCCGATGGCGGTTCTCCCGCGGCCCGCGCACCGCCCGCATCGTGCCGTCTGTCTCCACCAGGAGGTGGTGATCGGGAGGGGCGATGTAGATGTGCCCCTGCTCGTACTTCCGGCCGTGTTCCCCCTGCGACACCGGCAGCTTCGCATACCGGGAAAGGATCTGGGCCAGCAGGCTGGGAGAGTCGGGCGGGATGTGCAGGACGATGAAGACGGGAGCCGCGAGGTCGTGAGGGAGCGTGGGGACGAGCGCCATCAGCGTCTCCACCCCTCCGGCCGAGGCGCCGATGACGACCACCTTTTCCTGTGCAAATGCGGGCTCCTCATGCCTTTCAAGCAAGATGGCTGCCGATCGGCCGGAACCGGTGTATCGTTTCTGCCGAATGGCAACGACCCGCGCGAAGAAGAAAGCCACCGCCGTTCCGCCCCCTGAGCTCCCTCCTTCCGACCTGGCCCCCGATGACGCTCTGGGCAGCTATGCCACGTCGATCTTTCCCATCGTGGGCATCGGCGCCTCGGCCGGCGGGCTGGAAGCATTCTCCGAGCTGATCCGCGCCCTGCCCGAGAAGCCGGGCATGGCTTTCATCTTCGTCCAGCATCAGGAGCCGAAGCACGCCAGCATGCTGGCGGAGATCGTCCAGCGGCTGACGAAGATGCCGGTGCAGACGATCACGGACGACACCCGGGTCGCGGTCGACAACATTTATCTGGCGCCCGCGGCGAGCCATCTGCTAGTGACCGGGGGCGCGATCCGCCTGGTGGAGGATCAGGGCGGCGCCAGCTCGATGCCCATCGATCACTTCTTCGCCAGCCTGGCCGAGGACCAGGGAAGCCGGGCCATCGGCGTCGTCCTCTCCGGCGCGGCCTCGGACGGGGCCCTCGGGGCGAAGGCGATCAAGGCCGAGGGCGGCATCACCTTCGCCCAGGACGAGAGCGCCAAGATCGACGGCATGCCCCGCAGCGCCATCGTGGCCGGTTCGATCGACTTCGTCCTCCCTCCCAAGGACATCGCCCGGGAGCTGCTGCGCATTGCCCGCCACTCGTACATGTCGGTCACCGGCGGCGCCGGCACACCATTGCCGGACGCGCAACTGAACAAGATCTTCGGCCTTCTCCAGCAGTCCCATGACGTCGACTTCACCCATTACAAGCCCACCACCGTGCAGCGCCGCATCCGGCGGCGGATGGCCCTGAACAAGATCGACGAGCTGGCGGACTATCTCGAGGTGCTCCGCTCCAATCCCGTGGAGCTGGCCGCGCTGTACAACGACATCCTCATCCGCGTGACCGGCTTCTTCCGCGACAAGGAGGTGTTCGACGCCCTCCGCCGCGTCATCTTCCCGGCCATGCTGGAGAAGCGAGTCGGCGGCCAGCCGCTGCGCATCTGGGTGCCGGGATGCGCGACGGGGGAGGAGGTCTACTCGATGGCCATCAGCATCCTCGACTACCACTCCACCCTCGGCGTCGACTGCCCGGTCCAGATCTTCGGCACCGACGTGAACGAGGGGGCCGTGGAGCACGCCCGGGCCGGCGTCTACAGCGACGGCGCCCTGGCCGACGTGCCGCCGGAGCTGGTGCGCCGCTACTTCGCCCAGGTGAACGGCAACTGGCGGGTGACCAAGACGGTGCGCGACTGCTGCGTCTTCGCCCGCCAGAACCTGACCAAGGATCCCCCCTTCTCCAAGCTGGACATGATCAGTTGCCGCAACGTGATGATCTACCTCGGCGCGGCGCTGCAGCGGAAGGCGATGTCCCTCTTCCATTACGCGCTCCGCGCCAACGGCTACCTCGTCCTCGGAAGCTCGGAGACGATCGGCAACTTCTCCGATCTCTTCGCCGTGGTGGACAGGAAGCACAAGGTCTTCGAGAAGAAGAGCTCCACCACACCCGTGATCGCGGAGTTCGAGCTCACCCCGCCGGCCGAGCGCGTCGCGAGGGCCCGGGTCATCGAGGACGTGACGCAGGTCCCCAGCGTCTTCCGGGAGGCGGACCGCGTCGCACTGGCTCGCTTCGCCCCGGCCGGAGTGCTCATCAACGACGCCATGGAGATCCTCCAGTTCCGCGGCCGCACCAGCCCCTTCCTCGAGCCGGCGCCGGGCACGGCCAGCTTCAACGTCCTGAAGATGGCCCGGGAGGGTCTGCTGGCTGAGCTGCGCGCGGCGATCCATGCGGCGAGGAAGACCGAGGCACCCGTGCGCCGGGAAGGCATCCGCATCCGCAAAGACGGCGGCGCGATCAGCGTGAACCTGGAGGTCCTGCCGTTCGTCGCCCCGGGGCGGGAGCGCTATTACCTCGTGCTCTTCGAGGAGCTGCCGTTCGACGAGAAGGCCGCCAAGGGACGGAAGACGAAGGAGACGAAGGCCGAGAGCGGGCAGTCCAGCCGCCTCAAACGCGAGCTCGAGTCGACCCGCGAATACCTCCAGTCCATCATCGAGGAGCAGGAGGCGATGAACGAGGAGCTCCGCTCCGCGAACGAGGAGATCCAGTCCAGCAACGAAGAGCTCCAGAGCACGAACGAGGAGCTGGAGACGGCCAAGGAGGAGCTGCAGTCGAGCAACGAGGAGCTGACCACGCTCAATGAGGAGCTGGAGAACCGCAACAACGAGCTGGCCCTGCTCAACAACGACCTGCTCAACATCCTCACCTCGGTGGACATCCCCATCGTGATGCTCGACGGCGGGCTGCGCATCCGCCGCTTCAACCCCGGCGCGCAACGGGTCCTCAACCTCGTCCCGGCCGACATCGGGCGCTCCATCAGCGACATCAAGCTGACCCTCCGCCTGGAGAAGCTGGAGGAGATGATCACCGGGGTGATCGACGATTTCCATGTGCGGGAGCTCGACGTGCAGGACCGCGCCGGCCGCTGGTACTCGCTGCGCATCCGCCCTTACAAGACGATGGAGAACAAGATCGAGGGGGCGGTGCTGGTCCTGATCGCCATGGAGGCGAAGAAGGCGCTCCTGGAAGTGCTTTCGTGAGCTGATAGCCAGCCCCGCGTCAGCGAGGCTGGAGCACACCGCGAGGCGCGCGCGTCAGCGGCGGCGCATCCGCGAACGGACGGACAAGATCTCCTCGCGCAGGAAGTCCACCTGCGCCAGGAGCTCTTCGACCTGCTGGCCGACGTTGCGGACCTTCTGCGTCCGGGTGTTCCGGCGCGCGTCCATCAGCTCGCGCCAGAACTTCGTGCGCTCCGGCGAGTCGAGGGCGGCGATGCGGCGGACGAGCGGGTCGCTGTCCCCGTCACCTTCTGCCTCGGTCATGTCGCCGAGGAGCTCGTGCGGGGTGACGTGCAGCACCTTGGCAATGATGAGGAAGAGACCGAGGTCGATGTTCTGCTTCTCGGTCTCGATGCGGGATAGGGTGGCCGCGCTGATCTTCGCTTTCGACGAGACTTGCGCGAGAGATAACTGTTGTGCTTGCCGGGCTTGGCGAATTCTCTCTCCGATCATCGTCAAATGGTATCGCAATATCATTTGCGCGACGTGCAAAACGTACGCTTCCGTACAGAGTTGCTCATTTTGCAACAACTCCGCGCATGAGAATTGCAATAGGTGTAAGTCGCCGACGCGCCGATCAGCAACCGGGCATTCGACGACGCGGACGGCGCCATCGTTCCCCGACTGGCGACCCGCCGCGGAATGTCCGCCCGCGACGGGCCGCCGGTCGCTTTCCGTAGAATGAGGCGTTGAACCTCATTCTTCTCTTCCCCGAGGATTTCGCCGACCCTGAGCGCGCCGTGCTCACCGGCCGCCGCCTGCGGCACGTCGCGGAAGTGCATCGCGCCGGAGTGGGCGACGAGCTGACGGTGGGCGTCGCGAACGGCCGCATCGGCCGGGGCCTCGTCACCCGCCTCGACGCCGCCGCCCTGGAGCTGCGCGTCACGCTCGACCGCGATCCCCCGCCGCCCCTCGCCATCACGCTCGTGCTGGCCCTCCCGCGGCCGAAGGTGGTGAACCGGGTCATCGCCGGCGCGACGTCGATGGGCGTCGGCCGCCTCTTCCTCATCAACGCCTGGCGGGTGGAGAAGAGCTACTGGAAGTCGCCCCGCCTCTCCGAGGAGAACCTCCTCGCGCAATGCATCGTCGGACTGGAGCAGGCGCGCGACACCCGCCTGCCGTCCATCGAAGTGCGCCGCCTCTTCCGGCCGTTCGTGGAGGAGGAGCTGCCGCGGATCATCGCCGGCTCGCGCGCGCTGCTCGCCCATCCCGCCGCCTCCGCGCCGCTTCCGCACTCCGTGCCCGGCCCCGTGACGCTGGTCATCGGTCCGGAGGGCGGCTTCATCGACGCGGAGCTGGCGTCGTTGACGGCGATCGGCTTCGAGCCGGTGACCCTCGGCGAACGGGTGCTGCGGACGGAGACCGCCGTCGCCGCGGCGGTGGCGATCATCGGCGCACGACCACCAGCGCCCCTTGCACCTCGCTCTGATCGTGGCGGGTGAATTCCGGCTCGGAGCCGAGCACCTCGCGCACGACGCGCGCGATTGCGGACCGGCTGTACTCGTTGA
>DATEOX010000320.1:0-3882 GCA_035273585.1 Thermoanaerobaculia bacterium | reverse complement strand
CCGCCATCGCCCAGAGCGAACCCGCGGCAACGCTCCGCGCCGACGAGTTCGACGCCCCCGCACCGACAGCCGTGTCGGAGGCGGCGAAGGCCGCGGCGGGGATGCCTCATTCCATGGAAGGCACGCCGCCACAGCCGCAGCCGCCACCCAGTCACCAACACCCTCCCCACCATCATGAAGGGCTCGACGAATGAAGCGGCGAAGCAAGGCGCTGATCGTCAGCGTCGCCGCGCTCGTCGTTGTCGGCGGCATCGCGCTCGCGGCGACGCTTCGCTACGGCTTCAGCGCGCACGACGAGCCGACGGCGATGGAGCGAGTGATGGCCCGGACGGTGCGGCATTGGGCCGTGCCGTCCGATCTCCGCGACCGAGGGAATCCGATCCCACTCACGCCGGAGCTGCTCGCCGACGCGCGCGCGCACTTTGCCGATCACTGCGCGACCTGTCATGGAAATGACGGCAAGGGGACGAGCGGCATGGGCGCGCTGATGTATCCGAAGACGCCGGACATGACCCGTGCGGCTACGCAGCAGCTCTCGGACGGCGAGCTGTTCTCGATCATCGAGAACGGCGTGCGCCTGACCGGCATGCCCGGCTTCGGCAGCGGCACCGCCGAGTCGGCTGCCGGTAGCTGGTCGCTCGTGCACTTCATCCGCCACCTGCCGAAGCTCACGCCCGAGGAGGTGGCCGAGATGGAGAAGCTGAACCCCAAGTCGCCCGAGGAATGGGAGCAGATGCAGCAGGAAACCGCATTTCTCGCCGGCGGCGAAGCAGCCCCGGAATCCGCTCCCGCACAACCCCATCACCACTGAAAAGGAGCCACACCACCATGAAAATGCTGATTTCGATGTCGCTGGTCGTTCTTCTCGCCGCAACGAGCGCGTTCGCCCACGGCGGCCATGCCCACACCTACCTCGGCACGGTCACGATGCTCCACACCAAGACGCAGTTCATGATGAAGGCCTCGGACGGCAAGAGCCTCACCATCGACACGACCCCGAAGACCGCCTGGCTCCATGCGGACGGCCATGCCGCGAAGAGGAGTGAGCTGGTCGTCGGCACGCGCGTCGTCGTCAAGATGAACAAAGACAACAAGACCGCCGCGAGTGTGAAGATGAGCGCACCTGCGAAGGCGAAGGCGAAGTAGGCGCGATCCGCACCGCGCCGACCAGGGTCTTACGAGCCGTGGTCGTCCGCCGAAGGCCCGTAGATCGACGGCACGCGCGAGCCCATCGGGCGGAGGTACGTGCTGAGCTGGCCGCGGTGGTGGATCATGTCGAAGAAGAAGCCCCACATGATGTTCTGCAGGGTGTCTTCCCACGCCGTCGCGCCGCCGGCGAGGAACTTCGCCGGCCCCGACCACTTCGCCTCGTCGCTCGAGGCGAGCGCCTGGCGCAGCTCGTTCGTCGCCCGGTCCCACTCCGCCAGGATCTGGTCGATGGGCGGGCACTTCTTCGCCTCGTAGTTCATCTCGCCGCGCTGGACGAGGTCGACCATCCCCTGCTGCTCCTGCGCGAGCTGGCAGGCCAGATCGCCCGCGGTGGTCGACTTCTCATGCGGTGAGTAGCGGAGCTGGTCTCCGGGCACCGCGCCGAGCACTTTGCGGAATGCGGCCTGCTCTTTTTCCCAGCGCTCCATGAAGAACTCGCGGTTGGTGGTCATCGCCTGCCTCCTTTTCCCGCTCAGCGCGCGCCGAGGAGCTCGACCTGGAACACGAGCGTGGCGTTCGGCGGGATGACGCCGCCGGCGCCGCGCGCGCCGTAGCCGAGGGCGGGCGGGATGACCAGCGTCCGCTTCTCGCCGATCTTCATCGCCGCGACGCCTTCGTCCCAGCCCTTGATGACGCGACCCTGGCCGAGGGGGAACTCGAACGGCTCGTTGCGGTCGCGCGAGCTGTCGAACTTCGTGCCGTCCGTCAGCCAGCCGGTGTAGTGCACGCTCACGGTCTGCCCGGCCTGCGGCTGCGCGCCGGTGCCCGGGCGGTCGATCGAGTACTGCAGCCCGGAGGGCGTCGTCTGCAGATTCGCGGGCATGGCAAAGGTGTCCATCTGCGGTCCTTTCGGCGCTTCGGCTGCGGCGGTGGTGGTCGTTTCCGCGGTCGTCGTCGTCGCAGGCGTGGTGGTGACGGTGGCGGTGTCGGTCGTCTGCTGGGAGCAGGCGGCGAGGAGGAGGGCGAGGGCGGCGGCGAAGCTTTTCATCCGCGCGATTCTATACGCCGCGCTACGATTCGGCCGTGCTTCCTTTCCAGCCTCCTCTCGCGCCGATGCTCTCCGCCGCCGCCGATGCCCTCCCGGAGGGCGACGGCTGGCTGTTCGAGCCGAAGTGGGACGGCTTCCGCACGATCGTCTTCCGCGACGGCGATGAGGTCACACTGCAGAGCCGGGACGAGAAGACGATGAACCGCTACTTCCCGGAGCTGATCGAGCCGTTGAAGGCGGCGCTGCCGGAGCGCTGCGTCGTCGACGGCGAGATCGTGATCGCCGGCCCGAACGGCCTCGACTTCGAGGCGCTCCTGCTGCGCATCCATCCCGCCGCGAAGCGGGTGAAGCTGCTCGCCGCCGAAACGCCCGCCTCGTACGTCGCCTGGGACCTCCTCGCGTTGGGTGATGAAGATCTGCGCGAGACGCCGTTGGAGGAGCGGCGCGCGAAGCTGGAGCAAGCGCTGCGCAGCGAGGACGTTCACCTCTCGCCGGCGACGAAGGACCGCGCGCTGGCCGAGGATTGGTTCCGCCGCTTCGAGGGGGCGGGGCTCGACGGCGTGATGGCCAAGCGCCTCGAGTCGCCATATCTCCCTGGCGAGCGGACGATGATCAAGGTCAAGCACACCCGCACCGCGGACTGCGTGGTCGCCGGCTTCCGCTGGCACAAGCAGGGCCCCGGCACGATGGTCGGCTCGCTCCTCCTCGGCCTTTACGACGACGACGGCAAGCTGCACCACGTCGGTGTCACATCAGCATTCACGCACGCCAAACGCCGCCAGCTCGTGGAGGAGCTCGCGCCGCTGCGCGTCGACGCGCTCGAGAATCACCCCTGGCGCGACTGGGCCGAGGCGCAGCAGGAGGCGACGGAGGCAGGGCAGCGGATGCCCGGCGCCTCCAGCCGCTGGAACCGCGGCAAGGACCTGAGCTGGGAGCCGCTCCGGCCGGAGCGCGTCTGCGAGGTGGCGTACGACCACATGCAGGGCAGCCGCTTCCGCCACGCGGCGCGCTTCGTCCGCTGGCGTCCGGACAAGCCGCCGGAGGAGTGCCGCTACGATCAGTTGGAGGTCACGCCCGCCTACGAGCTGGAGCGCGTCTTCCACCCGCGCCACGGGTCGTAATCCGGATCGGGCGTCTCCTCGGCCGGCCGCTCGTCCTCCGGCACGTGGCGCAGGTTGACGCGGATGCGCGTCCAAGTCGTGGAGCGTCCGCGCATCGCATCGACAAGGACGTCGTCGACTGCCAGATGCTTCGCCGCTTTCGGATGCCGCTTCTTCCACCGCTCCAGTCCGGCCAGCGCGTCGTCCTTCTGCTCCGCCTTGGCCACGGTGATGAGCGGCTGCTTCGATTGCCGCCGCCCGGTGCCTTTCGCCCGCGACGGCGCGACGCGCGGCGGCTCGCCCGATTGCTTCTTGTAGTTCGGCGGCCATGGCGCGTCCCCCAGCCCCGCTTCCTCCTGCTCCGCGGATAGCTCCAGCAAGCCGTCCAGCGATCCTGCCGCCTCGTCGATGCCCGCCGCCGCGTCGCCCTGCTTCTTGAACCGTTTCGGCGCCGCGATCAGCGTGAACGCCGCCGGGTCGCAGTCGGCAACTTCGTCCCATTCGAGCGGCATGGAGACGCGCGCGTCGGGCGTCGGACGCACGGACCAGGCCGAGGCGACGGTGCGGTCCTTCGCGTTCTGGTTG
>DATEOX010000319.1:0-5293 GCA_035273585.1 Thermoanaerobaculia bacterium | reverse complement strand
GGAGGCTTCTGCGCTACGGCAGGCGCTGGCCGCTTCGCGATCAACACGCCGGCCACGCCGGCCATCACGGCCACGATCGCCAGAACCCACGGCCAGACGCGCCGCCGCCGCGGCGGCGGCTGGATCAGCGTCGGGGCGGCGGGGGCGGGGAAGCGCTCCGTCGGCGCGATGGCCGAGGCGCTCTTCGCCGTGGTGGCCATCGCCAGTTGCCGGTCGAGCGCCGCTGACAGCTCCGCGGCGCTGGCGAAGCGATCCTCGCGGTCCTTGCGCAGGCACTTGGCGATGATCGCGTTCAGGCCGGCGGAGATCGCCGGGTTCACCCGCCGCGGCTCCTCCGGCTCGTCGCGGATGATGCGCGTGATGGTCTCGGTGATCGTCTCGCCGGCGAACGGCATCCGCCCCGTCGCCGCCTCGTACAGCACGACGCCGAGCGAGAAGAGATCGCTGCGCGGATCGATCCCTTTGCCGAGGGCCTGCTCCGGCGACATGTAATAGACGGTGCCGACGATCATCCCCTGCTGGGTGATGAACGCCGTCGGGTCGTTCGGCGCGGTCGTCTCCACGCCGACGCGCTTGGCGATGCCGAAGTCGAGCACCTTCACCCGCGTGCCGTTCACCACGATGTTCTCCGGCTTGATGTCCCGGTGCACGATCCCCTTCTCATGCGCCTCGGCCAGCGCATCGGCGACGGCGCGCCCGATGCGGCAGACGTCCGCCTCCGGGAGCGGCGTGCCGGCGATCATCCGCTTGAGCGGCACGCCCGCGGCGAGCTCCATCACGATGAAGAGCGTGTCGCCGTCCTCCTCGATGGAGTGGATGGTGGCGATGTTCGGGTGGTAGAGCTGCGCGGCCGTGCGCGCCTCGCGCTTCATCCGGGCGATGGCCTCCGCGTCGGCGGCGACCGCGGCGGGGAGGATCTTGATGGCTACCGCGCGACCGAGGCGGGTGTCCTCCGCCTTCCACACCTCGCCCATGCCGCCGGCGCCGATGCGCGCCTCGAGGAGGTAGGCGCCGAGCTGTTGTCCGGAAGAAAGCATGGAAGGACACATTGTACCCTGCGGAGGGCAACCCACAGAATCGAAATACGTTACGCCGCGGGCCCCGTTTGCCTTCCACGTGCGCCCGATCTTCATACTGATGATGATGATGCTCGCCGCGCTGCCCGCCGCGGCGCGCGTGACGTTCGTCTCGCCGCTGCCCGGCGCGCAGGCCGTCGGGCCGCTGCTGATCGAGGTGACGACGGATGCGACGAACGTCGATCGCGTGGAGCTCTACGTGGACGGCGCGCTGGTCGGCGTGGCGCGCAAGGCGCCGTGGCGCATCGCGCATGACTTCGGCACCGCACTCGCGCCGCACACGGTGGCGGCGAAGGTGCTGTCGAACGGCTACCGCAACAGCGAGACGGCGTCGGTGACCACGGCCGTCGGCGAGACGCTGAACGTCGATCTGGTGGAAGTGCCGCTGCGGCTGCGCTCCTCGCGGATCGTGCGCGCCGAGGAGTTGCGCGTGCGCGAGAACGGCATCGAGCAGAGCATTCGCGAGCTGCGCCCCGACCGCGGGCCGGCGCGCTTCGTCTTCGTGATCGACCGCTCGCTGAGCATGGGCGACGGGCGGCTGGCCGCCGCGTTGCGCGCCATCGATGCGAATACGCGTTTGCTGCGCGCCGGCGATACCGTATCGGTGATCCTCTTCAATCACAACGTCGCCGCGGCGCGCGAGGTGCGCAGCGGCGAGAAGGTTTCCGCGCTTTTCGCGGCGGCGACGCCGAGCGGCGGGACATCGCTCCGCGACGCGCTCGCCTCGATTCCATCCGGCCAGCGGACGTACGCCATCGTGATTACGGACGGCGGCGACCGGAACAGCGAGCTCTCCGAGGAGGCGGCGTTGCGCCGCATCAGCGGCACGAAGACGGTGGTCGACGCGCTGGTCCTCGGCGATACGAGCCGCTTCCTCGAGACGGCGGCGAAGAATACGGGAGGGGTGGTGGTCGATGTGGACCGCGACGGGATCGCCACCGCGCTGCAGCGGCTCATCGAAGACATCAACAGCCGCTACACGCTGGCCTATCAGAGCCACGGCACGCGCGCCGGCTGGCGGACGATCGAGGTCAGCGCGCGGCGCGCGGGCGTGACGGTCGGCGAGGCGAGGAGGGGCTACTTTGCCGCGGACTGAGCGTCATCCTGAGCCGCGCAGACGGCGAAGGATCCCCATCCAACCTGCACGACTCGCGCAGGTGGCAGGAGATTCCTCGCCGTCTTCGCGGCTCGGAATGACACTTCTCCTCTTCGTGCTGACCCTGCCGCTCGGCGCGCAGAACCGGATGGCCAGCGACTTCGAGATCGCCCAGACGGAGCAGCAGCTCGCGCAGAAGCGCGACTTCCTCTCCCAGCTCTCCGGCCGTCTCAACCTCGGCGACCTCCGCCTGACGCGCAACGAGCTATCGCTCGCCCGCGCCGAGTACGCGCGGGCGCTGGACATCGCGATGAAAGGCCGCCTGGGCGCCCGCCGCGACTCCGACTTTACGCGCTACGCGACGGCCACCGCATACGCCGGCCTGGCCCAGGCAAAGCTCGGCGACCGCGGGCAGGCCTTCGCCATGCTGGAGGAGGCGCTGCGCTACGCCAGCGACGACGCGAAGACGTGGAACCTCTACGCCACGGCCATGTCGCTGCTGCGGCAGCCGAAGAAGGCGGCGAGCGCCGCGCGCAACGCGGTGGCCATCGGCGGCGATCCGCTCGACGTCGCGGTCTACCGCCATTCGCTCGCCTCGGCGCTGATCGAGTCCGGCGAGGCGGCGGAGGCGGAGCAGCTCCTGGCGCGCATCGTGGCCGACCTCCGCTCGCCGGCGTTCGACGAGCTGAAGGAGTCCGTGGCGCGCAAGGAGTCGTTCGAGATCTACTCGACCGCGCGCGGTGACGAGGCGGCGTACCTCTCGCTGCTGAATCGCTCGCAGCTCCGGCTCGCCGCGCTGTACGAGGCGCGCGGCGACGCGGCGAAGGCGCGCGCCGCGTATCAGGGCGTGCTCGACGCGCGCAGCGACGATCAGACCGCGCTCGCCGCGCTGGCCCGGCTCTCGGGCGGCGAGGATCGGGAGCGCTACTTCGACGAGGCCTTCGCCGCGAACCCGTTCTCCATGACCCTCATCCGCCAGTATCAGCGCGAGCCGCACCCGGCCGGCGCAAAGTCGACGGGCGTCCGCCTCGTGCTCGACCAGATGGCGCGCAAGGAGTACCGCGCCGCGCGCGCCACGCTCGACGCGCTGACGGCGAAGTTCCCGGACAACGACACCCTGCGCGAGCTGCGCCGCGAGCTCGACGACGCGCAGTCGGGCGAGACGAACGAGCTGCGCCGCCTGCTCGCCGCGTGGGACCGCCTCACCCCCGAGGAGCGCGTGGCGCTCGATCAGCGGACGTTCACCGGCACGGTGAAGTTCGACAGCGAGACGGCCTTCGAATCCGGCACCATCGACGGCGTCCCGTTCCGCTTCTCCGAGCCGACCGTGTTCAACGGCACGTTCGGCAGCACCGCCCGCCTCACGTTCCGCATCCTCGGCGCGACCGACGACGCGCTCCTCCTCGAGCCGCTCCGTTTGGAGCCGCTGCCGTGAGGTGGCGAGCGGGCGAGACGCCCGCCAGCCGCCGGGCGTCTCGCCCGGCGGAACGGTCATCGTGCACGGTACCGCGCCACGACACGTGGCGCGGCTGGCGGGCGGGACGCCCGCTGGCCATGCTCCTCCTCGCGCTTCCTCTGTTCGCGCAGCAGGTGGCGAGCACACCGAGCGGCGTCCTCGTCGCCCATGACGGCGTGATCGAGCTCGGCGCGTGGAAAACCGACGGCGTCAAAAACCCGACCGGCGTCGTGGTGGGCAACGACAGGGCGGCGGTGCTCGACGCCATCGCCAACCGGGTCTGCATCATCGACTTCAAACGCAACAAGGCGGAAACAACGACGGCCAACGAGACGCCCATCGCCGGCGTATTCATCAGCAGCACGCTTTACCTCCTCGGGCGGGATGCCCGAGCCCTCGAAAGGATCGGCGCGGACGGTGCGAGGGCGTCCGTCGTACTCGCCGCCGATCCGGCTTTTCTTCGCGAGCGCAACGGCATCCTCTACGTCTACTCGCGCACCGCGGGGATCGTGCAGGAGATCACCACCGCGCCGTTCGCCGTGCGCAGGACGCTGCGCATCGCGCCGTTCGCTTCCGACTTCGAGCTCAGCGGCGACAGCGGCTATCTCGTCTATCCCCGCGCGGCGAAGATCCGCACCTTCTCCATGGCCGACATGAAAACCACCGGCGAGCTGGCGGCGGGCGCCGTGCCGGTGGATCTCGCCTTCGCCGGCCGCTCGCTGGCCCTGGCCGATCCGTCCGCCAAGCGCGTCTGGCTGGTGGAAGGCGCGCAGTCGGTGAGCCAGGCCTTCGCCCGCGGCTTCTTGCGCGGACTCCTCGGGCTGGGGCTGTTCGACGGGGGTCGCGACTCGGCCTTTCCGACCGGCATCGACCGGGTCGTGATCCGCGGCGCGAATTGGATCGCCTACGACTCCAGCTCCGGCACGCTCTACCGCTTCACGAAGTCGAAGAGCTCGGTCATCGCGCGCGGCGTGGCGCCCGGCACGTACGCCGTCACGCCGGACGGCGTCGTTTTCTGGCGGAACGGTATGTTGGTTGCAGAAAAGGGGAACTGATGAGCGATCAGAGACCGTGTATCCGGTGCAGCCGGGCCATCGACGCCTGGGCCAGGATCTGCCCCTACTGCAACCAGGACCAGGCGGCGCCGGTCCCGGCCGAGGAGCCGGTCGATCCGGCCGTGGCCGCCTACGTCCCTCCCAATCAACAGAAACTGCGCAAGCGCCTGATGATGGGCGCGGGCGGCATCGTGATGATCTTCATCATGTTCGCCGTCGGCTTCGCCATCATCAATCACAAGACGAAGCTGGCCAAGGAGCCGAAGGTGCAGGAAGAGGAGGCCGTGGCCCCGCCCCCCTCCCGCCCCAGCACGAACGTGACGCTCGTGCCGACCAGCGAGGCGCCGACCACGACCGATGGCTTCGAGGCGCCCATCACCAGCGCCCCGGCCACCAATTCCGCCGAGAACGTCCCGACCGAGTACCAGCGAACGGACGCCACCGCGGTGGCCTCTGACGAGTACGCGCAGATGGCCGCGCGGGCGAAGGCAGAGCGGAAGAAGAAGATGGATGCGCTGATCGATCCGCGCACGTTGAGCGGCGTAGCCTACAACCAGGGCGCGCCCGTCCCGCCGCCGCGTCCGATGACCTCCGCCGCGCCGGCTCCCGC
>DATEOX010000318.1:0-14907 GCA_035273585.1 Thermoanaerobaculia bacterium | reverse complement strand
AGACCCTCGGTCATCTCGATTCGGTCGTATCGGCCCTGGCCGAGGTGCCGGGGAAGAAGACCGTGATCCTCGTGACCGAGTCGCTGCCGGCCATCGCCGGGAGCGACGTGCTCGGGATGTTCGGCACGTTCGTCGGCGACTTCCGCCTGCCGCTCGTCTGGGGACGCGACCTCCACGACCTGCGCCCGATGTTCGCCGACATCGCCCGCACGGCGAGCTCGAACGGCATCGCCATCTACTGCCTGCAGCCGGAGTACGGCTTCGCCGGCGCGGCGCCGGGCGGCGACATCGGCCGGAAGGGCGCGCAGAACGTGAACGTCTCGTACCGCCGCTTCTACGCGCAGCTCGACGCCACGCAGGCGGCGCTGGAGATCCTCACCGACCGCACCGGCGGCCGCTGGCAGCGCGGCGAGACGCGCGTGGACGACTTCTTCGACGGCATCGAGTCCGATCTCAGCTCCTACTACTCCCTCGGCTATCACCCGACCTCGGCCGTGCACGACAAGGCGCGGCGCATCGAGGTGCGGCTGCGGAACCATCCGGAGCTGCGCGTCCGGGCGCGGCGGGACGTGGTGCGCAAGTCGCCGGGGGAGGAGATGAACGACCTGGTCGTGGCCAGTCTGCTCTATCCGAAGAGCGTCGATGAGCTCTCGGTGGCCACTACCGCCGGCACGCCGCGCCGGGAGGACGGCGCCTGGCTCGTGCCGGTCGACGTGCGCGTCCCTCTGGCGAGCCTCACGCTCCTGCCCGACGGCGAAAAGTACCGCGGCTCGTTCAGCGTCCACTACGCCGCGGCGGCCGAGCACGGCGACTTTTCGGCCGGCGTCGACCGCTCGCAGGTCGTCGAAGTTCCGGCCGCCGAGCTGCAGAAGGCGCGCGGGCAGTACTACACGTTCACCACGAACCTGAAGGTGCCGCCGGGGAGGGTGAACATCGCGGTGGGCGTGCTCGATCCGGTGTCGCGGCTGTCGAGCTTCAAGACGCTGGAGGTGGTGGCGAGGTAGGGCGCGATCACCCCATCGCCGGCACGGTGCCGGTGGGGATGCGCTTCACCGGCAGGCGCAGCACCATCGACGTCCCCACGCCTTCGATGCTGGCCACCGAGACGTCGCCGCCGTGGGCCTCGACGATCTGCTTCACGATGTAGAGCCCCAGGCCGGTGCCGGCGCCGCCGCGGAGGGACTTCGTGCCGCTCTGCTGGTACTTGTCGAAGATCTGCTGGATCTCCGTCGCCTTGATGCCCATCCCGCTGTCCGTCACGCTGATGACGATCGCGTCGGGAGCGTCGCCGTTGCGCTCGATGGCCGCGCCGACGGAGATCAGCCCCTTCTTCGGCGTGAACTTCAGCGAGTTCGAGATCAGGTTGATGATCGCCTGGGTCAGCTTCTCCACGCTACCGATGATCTGCGGGATGTCCCGCCCGTGGGCGCTGAGGAGGAAGATCTCGTCGCGCGCGGCGACCGACTGAAGCGAGCGCACGGCCCGCTTGAGGAGGCCCGCCACGCGCACCGACTCCTGCTCCACGATGAAGTTGCCGGACTGGATCTTCGAGAAGTCGAGCAGCTCGTTGATGAGGCCCATCATCCGCTCCGACTCCCGCTGCGCCTCCTGCAGCAGGTCGGTGTACATCGAGTCGAGCTTCGTCCCCTCCTGGGAAAGGACGAACTCCAGCGTCCCCTGGATGCCCGACAGCGGGCCGCGCAGATCGTGCACGATCTGCGCGGTGAAGTCGGACTTGGCCTGCTCCGCCTGCCGCTGCTCGGTCACATCCTCGAACGCCAGCGCCACTCCCTTGCCCTCGGCGTTCTCGCCGGCGGGGGCGGACATGATCTTGTCGATGCGGAAGACGCGCCCCTCGATCTCCACGTCGATGGTCCGCTGCTCGTCGCCGGCCAGGAAGAAGCCCTGCAGCCAGCCGCGCTCGCCGGCCACCGCGCGCGCGGCATCCTTCAGCCACTGCCCGGCGTCGTCGCCGAACGTCTGGTTGAAGGCGTGGTTGCGGTACTCGACGCGGCCCGTTTCGGAGACGACGGCGATGGCCGTCGGCAGCCGGTCGAGGAGGGAGAGGGCGATGGTCGTCATTGCGGCACCATGATGGCCCGCTCGTACTGCAGCTTGGCCAGATTGAAGAGCGTGGTGAAGGGATCGAAGGGGCTGAGGATGAGCAGCTTCTGCAGGTCGAGGCGCCCGTCGATGAGGGAGACGAGGTAGCCCTCCTGCGCGCTGAGGTTGAAGCGGTCGAAGTTCGTCAGGAACTCCGCGGTCAGCTTCGGCACCGCCTGCATGCCGCGCGGATGGGAGAGGAAGTCACGCACGATGGCGTTGCGCACGAGCTCCACGTAGCCGCGCAGGGAGAGGTCGTTGGGGTACGCGCGCCGCGCCTCCATCAGCTTCGCATACGTATGCCACGCGCCGTTCTGGCGCAGGGAGTCGCCGACCAGACGGCTCCACTCAGGCGCGCCCGGCGCCTTCTGACTCGGTATCGACGACATGCGGGTGCGATTCTAGTATGGCGATGATGTCCCTCGAGATACGGACGGCGATCCTCTCCGGTTTGTTGCTGCTCGCTTGCGTGCGCACTACAGCGACGCCCGAGGAGGTGCGAACGTTTACAGATGCAGTGCGGACCGAACGCCCGTTACCCGAGGCGTTCGCCCGCGCTCGGCGGGCCGAAGGCCATGGTGTCAGGATGTGGCTCCGCTCCACCGAGATGCCCACCGGCCACCGGGAGTGGATCACCGCCTCGTTTGCCGGCTCGGCGGGGGAGATCGAGAAGACGCTCGTCGCGCAGCTCGGCCCCGCCCGCGGCCGCGGCTTCGGCAACGAGCCTGGCTGGCTGCTCCCGCACGGCACGATCATCCTGGAGAAATTCGCCGACCGGGCGGACATCACGTTCAGTCCCGGCAACCCGCTCGACGCGCTGGAGGATCTCGACCGGCCGCACTTGCCTGCGAGGCTGCCCGGCGAGGATGCGATCCTGCGCGACGGCTTCGTGATCGGCGTCCGCCTCCGCTCTGCCGCCGACCTGGCCCGCTTCGGCCTCGGCGACGTACACGCGGCCCCCTGCGCCGCGACGGGCAACTACTTCGTGATCGAAGATGCGGGCGGCGTCACGGTGTGGCGCCGCCCGCATGCACAGTGGAGCCCGGATCTACTGCGTCATTGCAGCGCCAGGAACCCTCGCCCCGCGTGAGCGGGGAGAGGGTGGCGCGCAGCGCCGGGTGAGGGGCCGTCGCAGCATACGCGGCCCCTCATCCGCCCTTCGGGCACCTTCTCCCCGCCGCGCGGGGAGAAGGTACTTGTGGGCTACTGCAGCGCGGGCGCGGCGCTCGGCGAGAGCACGAGCCAGTAGCTGCGGGCCGACAGCGGCAGGTTGTCGATCGTCACCGTCTCCAGCGGATGGGTCGTCGATCCCGGCGCGTTCGACGCCTGGATGTAGCGGCTCGTCGCGCTGGTCACGTCGATCGCTCCCCAGCCGGCGGTCACGCCGTTGCGGTGCCGGCGGTCGGCGGGCATGAACAGCCCCTGCCACGGATAGAGGAAGTGCGCCTCCTGCCCCGACGCCAGCCGCGGCGCGGCAAAGTAGGCCACGCCGTACGTCGGCACGGTGTTGCCGTTCGTGTTGGTCTCCATCAGCGTGACCTTCACCCCCGACCAGGCCACGACGTGGTAGCGCACCTGCGTGCGCAGGTTCGTGCCGAGGAAGCGGGTGACGAAGTTCGCCGGGAGCGTGGCGCTGTTGATCGCGGCATTGAGGTCCGCCTGATCGGTGGACGTCATGCCGTAGACGTTGCCGTTCGGTCCGGTCCAGCGCGGCTCGACCCACTCGCGGATGTTCTTCTGCGAGAAGAACTCGCCGGAGCGGTTCGTCACCCGCCCCAGGGCCTGGGACATGATGATGCTCCGGTCGACGCTGTTCCAGAAGCCCCACGAGGAGCGCATGCCGGCGAAGCCGACGTACGGCCCGTTGTATGACACACCGCCGACCTGCTGGCCTTTGGCGTGGAGCGACTGCACCGGGCCGGGGGAGGCGGCGAGGGCGTGCAGGGCGATGGTGGCCCGCAGCCAGCGCCGGGCGAGGTCGCGCACGGTGGTGTTCCCGACCAGGTTCGCCTGGTAGTGCACGGCCAGGATGGCCGCCTCGTTGTACGGCTGGTAGTTGTACGAGCCGAGCTCCTGCCCGCCGTAATACCAGGCCGTACCGCGGTCGCCGAGCTCGCCCATCAGGTAGTCCGTCCACCAGGTGTTCATGTTCCACACGCCGGGGCGGACCGGCTCCTTGATGAATGCCGTGGCGGCGGTGAGCACCGGCAGGTTGTAGCTCTGCCCGTTGCCAAAGTTGTAGGGGAAGCTCGTGTTGACGTCCGCGCTCCAGTCGCAGAGGTCGCCCAGTCCGCGGAGGGCGCGGTTGATGTTCTCCGTCCCTTCGTCCGGTCCGTCGGCGTTGCAACTGACCCGCACCACGGCGATGTTCGACGTGGCCGTGCCGCAGGAGTTCGAGGCCCGGAGCTGGTAGTTGCCGCCGTCCTTCCACTGCTCGACGCCGGCCAGCGTCAGGCTGGTGGAGGTCGCGCCGGGGATGGCCGCGCCGTTCTTGAGCCACTGATAGCTGAGCGTCGTGCCCGACGCGGCGGCGGTCAACGTGATGGTCTGGCCGGTGGTCGGCGTCTTGTTCGTCGGCTGCGTGGTGATGGCCGGCGCGACGCAGCCGGCCGCGAAGGCCAGCGAGTCGAGGTTGAACGCCCCGACGTCGAAGGAGACGCGGAGGATCTTGCTGCTGCCGGCGGTGAGGTTCACGGAGACGACTTTCGTCACGTAGTTCTGCCAGTCGCCGCTGGAAGTGATCGGAATCGAGCCGGAGACGTCGACGCCGTTGAGCAGCAGCCGGAAGCTCGTGGTCAGCGTGGTGGCCGAGGAGTAGCGGATGGTGACGTTGTACGGCCCGGTGGTGGCGACGTTGACCGTGTACTCCGTCCACTCGCCGTTGGCCAGCGCCCCGATGTGGTACCCGCCGGCCGTGATCTGCCCGATGTCGACGTCCTCGGTGCGGTAGACGGGACCGAAGGCGTTGCCCGGGGAGGTGTCGTGATAGGCGACCCCCTCGCCGCCGTTGTCGTAGTTCTCCGCCTGCACCGTGCCCGGCAGATTCACCGGCGCGCCGAGGAACGGGCTGCGCGCCGCGAAGAGCGGGAGGGCGAGGAGGATGGAGACGAGAAAAACCGATAGTCGATGCATATACACTCCTTTCACGAGAAAGATGTGTACCTGCACCATTGTCGCGCAATGACGTGCAAGCGATCCTGACGGTTGGGTCATCGCAGCGTCACGGTTCCGTGGTTACGAACCGTGTCATCCCGAGCCCCGCAGAGGGCGAAGGATCCGTACCGATCTCGCGCCGCGCCTGAAGGTACGGATCCTTCGCCGTCTTCGCCGCTCAGGATGACACCCGCTACACTAGCCGCCGCGTGCGCCGCTCCTTCCTCCTTCTCATCACCGCCGCCGCCCTGTTCATGGCCGCCGTCCTCCTCCTCGACGGCGACGGCCTGCCGCGGCAGCTCGCCCTCGGCATCGCTACGGCGGTATTCGTCTGGTTCTTCGCCCGGAGCGCGGGGGTCGACAAGCGGCAGGTCCTCACCGCCTGCATCGTGGCCACCCTCGGGGAGGTCGTGCTTTCCCTCGGGTGGGGACTCTACTCCTACCGCCACGCGCTCATCCCGCTCTACGTCCCGCCGGGGCATGGGCTCTTCTACGCGCTCGCCGCGGCCACGGCGCATCAGGCGGGCGTCCGCGCCCATGGAGAGAAGATCGTGAGAGGGGTGATGATCATCGGCACGGCCATCGCCCTCTTCGGCCTGGTGGCGATGCGAGATCAGTGGGGCTTCCTCTGGTGGCTCGGCGCACTCGGGCTGATGCGCGTCTCGCGCAACCAACTGATGCTCGCCTCCTGCTTCGTCTACACCATCCTCCTGGAGTGGGCCGGGACGGCCATCGGCAACTGGCAGTGGGCAGCCGTCGTACCCGGAGTCGGTCTCAGCTCGGCGAACCCGCCGGCCGGCGTCGGCATCCTCTACATCCTGCTCGACCTGATCGTCATGGGCATCACGGCCATCGATCTGGCTACAATCAACCCGTGGAAGACCACCAGCTCGTACCGCAGCGCCGACTGACGCCGGTCAAGAAGCGGCTGATCATCAGCCTCGCCGCCCTCCTCCTCGGCGTCCCCACCGGCTTCGTCACCGCCCACCTCATCCGCTTCCCGGCCGTCAAGTCGCTCGACGAATACACGCCGGCCATCATCACCCGCATCTACGACCGGCAGGGCATCCCCTTCGCCGACTACTCCATCCAGCGCCGCATCCTGGTCACCAAGCGGGAGATGGCGCCCATCCTGGTGAACGCCATCCTGGCCACCGAGGATGCTGATTTCTACAAGCACGGCGGCATCAACCCGAAGGCCATCATGCGCGCGGCGCTGAAGGACCTCATCGCCCGCCGGCGCGTGGAAGGCGCTTCGACCATCACCCAGCAGGTGGCCAAGCAGCTCTTCCTCACCCGCGAGAAGACGATGCGGCGCAAGATCAACGAGGCCTTCCTGGCCGTGGAGATCGAGAAGAAGTACACGAAGGACGAGATCCTCGAGCTGTACGCGAACCTGATGTACCTGGGGCACGGCGCGTACGGCGTGGAGTCAGCCTCGCGGCTCTACTTCGGCAAGCATGCGAAGGACCTCACCACCCCCGAGGCGGCGATGATCGCCGGCCTGATGCGCTCGCCGATCTTCTCCAGCCCGATCAGCTATCCGAAGGCGGCGCTGGCGCGGCGCAACCACGTCCTGCGTCGGCTGTACGACGAGAAGTTCATCACCCGCCAGCAGCTCCAGCAGTACCTCGCCACGCCCATCACGCTCGGGACGTTCAAGGAAGAGGCGCCGAAGGTCGGCGCGTATTTCGCGGAGGAGATCCGCCAGTACATCGAGCGGAGCGATCGCTACGGTCTGGAGGAGCTGTACAAGCGCGGTCTGAAAGTCGACTCCACGCTCGACCTGCGAATGCAGATCGCGGCCGAGTCGGCGCTGCAGCGCGGGCTGCGCGGCTTCGACCACCGGCGCGGGTTCCGCCGCCCGTCGCGCAACCTGGCGGCCGAGGGGATCGACCCGCTGCAGTACAAGGACCCGAGCTGGGGGAAGGAAGCGTACGTCATCGACAAGCTCTATCCGGCGGTCGTGCTGGAGGCGACGAAGAAAGGGGTCGCCGTCCGCCTCAACCGCGACCAGCTCGAGCTGCCGCCGGCGACGTTCGCATGGACCGGGAAGAAGTCGATGGAGGGAGTGCTCAAGAGGGGAGACATCGTTTACGTCCGCCTCGACGAGAGCGCGAAGACGAAGCAGCAGACGTGGATGCTCGACCAGTTGCCGCAGGTGCAGGGCGCCGTCGTCGCCCTCGACGTGAAGACCGGCGAAGTGCGGGCGCTGGTCGGCGGCTACGACTTCCAGATCTCGAAGTTCAACCGGGCCATCCAGTCGCGGCGCCAGACCGGCTCGTCGTTCAAGCCCTTCGTGTACGGCGCGGCGTTCGAGAAGGGCCTCACGCCGGCTGACACGCTGTTCGACGCGCCGATCGCCATCCCGGTCGGCAATCAGATCTACGCCCCGAAGAATTACTACGGCAAGTACGCCGGCATCGTGACCATCCAGCGCGCGCTGGAGCTCTCCATCAACGTGCCGGCGGTCAAGACCTACATGATGGTCGGCGGCGACAGGGTGGTCGATTTCGCCCGGCGCTGCGGCATCACCGCCGATTTGCCGAAGTACCCGTCGCTGGCCCTCGGCGCGGCGGGCGTGGCGCCCATCGAGATGACGGCGGCGTACAACGTGTTCGCCAACCAGGGCGTGTACGTGAAGCCGCGCCTCATCCGGCGCATCTCCGACCAGACGGACCGGGTGCTGGAGGAGCCGCGCGCGGAGCTCTCCGAGGCGACGCTCGCGCCGGTGGCGTACGAGCTGGCGTACATGCTGCGCGGCACGGTCAACCGCGGCACGGCGTACGCGGCGCACAACCTGATGATGCCGATCGCGGGGAAGACGGGGACGACGAACGGCTACACCGACGCGTGGTTCATCGGCTTCTCGCCGGAGCTCACGGTCGGCGTCTGGGTCGGCTACGACGACCCGAGCCGCACCCTCGGCGGCGGCGCGACGGGCGCCGAGGTGGCGCTGCCGATCTGGATCGACATCTACAAGCAGTTCGAGGCGCTGAAGCTCCGGACGCCGAAGGAGAACTTCGATCCACCGGCGGGCGTGGTGATCGTGCCGATGGATCTGAAGAGCGGCCGCCGTGGCACCGGCCCATGCGAGCGGGTGGTCATGCAGGCCTTCGTCGCCGGCCAGGAGCCCGATCACGACTGCAGCGGCGCGACGGTGGCGGTGAGCAAGCTGCCGTACTACCTCCAGCGACCGTTCTACCAGCCGAAGGAGTCGGAGCCGACGCAGGCCGCGAACGATGCCTCGGCGCAGTCGGGGGAGGGGGCGGAGTCCCCCGCGCCGAACGTGGAGGAGGAGAAGGCGGCGCCTGCGCCACCTCCCGTCCCGCCTGCCCCCACGACGACGAGCACCAGCGGCCGCTGAGGTGTCATCCTGAGCCGCGGAAGACGGCGAAGGATCTCCCGGCAAGCACGAGGAGATCCTTCGCCCTCTGCGGGGCTCAGGATGACACGTGCGGATGACACGCACCCGCCCAAAACCGCCCCAAACTGCTGCCGAACGCGAGCATGCCGCTTGCTATCTGCCGTGTATATGAAACACACCACACTCGCCGCCGCGCTCCTTCTCTCCGCCTGCACGACCGCGCACGTGGCCGCGCCGGATGCCTTGATGGCGAACGCGGAGCGCGTCCCGATGAAGCGCAGCGCCTGGACGCAGTCGAAGTCGCCGCTGACCATCGGCCCGTACAAGGTCGTCTCGTTCCACGATGCGAAGAAAACGCACGTGAAATCGAGCAATGTGGTACCGATCTACCTTCCCGATCCGACGCATACCGCCGTCACTTCCAGCCTGACCAGGCAGACCATCACGTTCGAGCTCCGCGAGGGCGACCAGCCGCTTTGGGACACCGAATGCCAGGTGCGCGCGCACGCCGAAGGGATCCGCTCGAAGGTCGTGTCGGGCGAGATCCGCTCGAACAGCGACATGGTCTGCACCTTCAAAGGCGCCGACGCGCTCTGGACGATGACCGTGTGGGGCTACAAGAGCGGGATGGAGAACAGCGTCAAGGGCGAGCTGACCGACGGCACCTCGACCTGGGACCTGCAGCCGATCTACGAGCTCCGCTCCGAGGACGGCCACAGCGTGACCCTGCCGGTGCCGATGGGCTTCGCGCTCAAGAACGGCGAGGAGACCGTCGCCGCGACGGACAGCACCGGCAACAACGGCTCGCTGCTCCTCTCGCACAACCTCGACGCGCGGCAGCGGTCCGTCGCCGCCGCGTCGCTTGCCGCCGTGCTGCTGCAGTTGGAGGATCGGGGAGGGCGGGTGATTGCGGACCTATGGTGAAGGTAGCAGCGGGGGACGGGATTGAGAATTGAGAATTGAGAATTGAGAATGACGCTCCGCGTCGGCTCGCCTTTTTTCTCAATTCTCAATTCTCAATTCTCAATTCGGGCCCCTCACCGCCCCACGTACTTGCCGATCATCTCCACCATCTTGTCCCGGGTGAGCGGCTTGCGCATCCAGGCGTTGGCGCCGGAGCTGGGGAACATCTCCTCCAGCGACTTCTCCGGGAGGTCGGAGATCAGGACGATGGGGATGTCCTTCTTGTTCGACTGCGACTTGAGGACTTCGCTGAGGCGGTTGCCCTTGATGCTGGGCAGGTTGACGTCGAGGAAGATGATGTCCGGCGTGTTGCCGGCCAGCACGTGGTTGAACTCGATCCAGCTCGACGCGGTGAGGACCGTGCAGCCCTCGCGCTCGAGCAGAGCGCGGCCGAGCTTGAGAACGAGCGGGTTGTCGTCGAGGATCAGGACTGTCGTCTTCGACAGAGGCGGCATTGCTGACATTCTCTCCGTATCGTGGACCGTGAAGGTGAATTTCCGAGCCATGATACATTCACTGCCCGGCACCTCGCCGAAATCTTAGAGGCTTCCATTGTCCGAATTCTCCTCGCCGCCCACCGCCCCCTCCGTCCGGCTGCCGGCCGACTATTACTGCGCGCCGTCCTCCGAGATCCGGCCGATTTTCCCCCGTTGGGTGCCGCTCGGCTGCGGCTCCGCATCGGTCGCGTTCGTCGTCCTCCTCTTCGCCGGCGGCGTCTGGGTCCAGCACGGCGGCCTGGAGAAGCTGATGGACTTCGCCTTGGGCATGATGACGGGGGAAATGGCGGCCGTGTATGACAAGGACGTCTCCGACGCGGAGAAGCAGGCGCTCTCCGAGGCCATGGCCGCGTACCGGGCGAACATCAGGACGGACAAGGTGCCGCTGCTGACCGTCCAGCCGGTGATGGACGCCCTGCAGCCGGCCATCGCCGACAAGCGCCTGACCCGCGAGGAGATCCGGCACCTCACGGAGACCATCCGCAAGGCGAACGTGCCGCCGCCGCCCCGCCGCCGGGCCGCCTCATGAGCCGCTTCACGCTCGCCTCGCCGTTCGAGCCTCAGGGCGACCAGCCGGAAGCCATCCGCCAGCTCGTCGAGGGCCTCACCTCGGGTGCCAAGCATCAGGTGCTCCTCGGCGTCACCGGCTCGGGGAAGACGTTCAGCGTGGCCAAGGTCATCGAGGCCGTCAACCGGCCGACGCTCGTCCTCAGCCACAACAAGACCCTCGCCGCGCAGCTCTACCAGGAGTTCAAGAACTTCTTCCCCGAGAACGGCGTGGCCTACTTCGTCTCCTACTACGACTACTACCAGCCCGAGGCCTACATCCCGCAGAACGATCTCTACATCGAGAAGGAGATGACCAAGAACGACGAGATCGACAAGCTGCGCCTGGCGGCCACGAAGCTGCTCTTCGAGCGCCGCGACGTGATCATCGTCGCCTCCGTCTCCTGCATCTACGGCATCGGCGAGCCAGACCTCTATTACTCCATGCTCGTCTTCTTCGAGCGGGGGGTGGAGAAGCCGCTCACGGAGTACCTCCGCCGCCTGACGGAGATGCAGTACGAGCGGACGCCGTACGACCTGGCCCGCGGCACGTTCCGTGTGCGGGGCGACGTGCTCGAGCTCTGGCCGGCCTACGAGGACGACGCGGTGCGGGTCGAGTTCTTCGGCGACGAGATCGACAAGATCACGCGCATCGATCCGATCACCGGCCGCGCCGGCCGCACCTACGACCGGCTGGCCGTCTATCCGCGGACGCACTACGTCACGCCGCGGGAGCGGCTGATGCACGCCATGGAGAACATCCGCGTGGAGCTCGACGAGCGGGTTGCGGAGCTGCGGGCCAACGACCGGCTGCTCGAGGCGCAGCGCCTGTCGCAGCGGACGCTCTTCGACCTGGAGATGATCGCGGAGCTCGGCTACTGCAACGGCATCGAGAACTACTCCCGCCATCTCTCCGGCCGCCAGCCGGGCGAGCCGCCGCCGACGCTCATCGACTATTTCCCGGATGACTTCCTGCTCGTGGTCGACGAGTCGCATCAGACCATTCCGCAGGTGCGGGCGATGTGGGGCGGCGACCGGGCGCGCAAGGAGACGCTCGTCGAGTACGGCTTCCGCCTCCCGAGCGCCATCGATAACCGGCCGCTCTCCTTCGACGAGTTCGAGGGGAAGCTGGACCAGATCCTCTACGTCTCGGCCACGCCTGGCCCGTTCGAGCTGGAGAAGACCGGCGGGCACTTCATCGAGCAGGTGATCCGTCCCACGGGCCTGCTCGACCCGCGGATCGTCATCAAGCCGGTGAAGGGGCAGGTGGACGACCTGATCGGCGAGATCAAGGACCGGGTGGCGAAGAACGAGCGGGTGATGGTCACGACGCTCACCAAGCGGATGGCCGAGGACCTGACGCGCTACCTCATGGAGCTCGGCATCAAGGTGAACTACCTGCACTCGGACGTGGAGACGCTGGAGCGCATCGCCATCCTGCGCGACTTCCGCACCGGCGTGTACGACGTGCTGGTCGGCATCAATCTCCTGCGCGAGGGGCTGGACATCCCGGAGGTCTCGCTCGTGGCCGTGCTCGACGCGGACAAGGAGGGCTTCCTCCGCTCCACGACCTCGCTCATCCAGACCATCGGCCGCGCCGCGCGCAACGTGAACGGCATCGCCGTCCTCTACGCGGACAAGATGACCGACTCGCTGCGCAATGCCGTTTCCGAGACGAACCGCCGGCGCGCCATCCAGCAGCAGTACAACGAGGAGCACGGCATCGAGCCGGCGACGATCATCAAGGCCATCGACTCGGACCTGGTGAAGATGTCGAACCTCGACTACCTCGAGCTCGCCCCGCTGCCGGGCGCGAAGGCCAACCTCGACCTCGCCGCCGGCGAGGACCTGGACAAGGCCATTACGCGACTGACGAAGGAGATGAAGGACGCCGCCAAGAACCTCGACTTCGAGAAGGCGGCGTCCCTCCGCGACCGCATCCGGGAGCTGAAGGAGATGCGGATCTTCGTCTAGCCTCACGCATCAGGGGCGAGCTCCCGATTGAGCACCCGCCGCCGATATGGTCTGGCGACCCGGTGCACCGCCGCCAGCAGGTCGGGCTCGTCGGCATAGAAGCGCACCTCCATGTCCCGGAACATGAAGCGCGTCTGTTGTGGCGGGCTGCCCGCCGCAAAGAGATAGAGTCGGGTGCCGGCGCCGCGGGCGATCCCCGCCTCGATCAGAGTGTTGCGGTTGTCATCCGAGATGTCGGCGAGCATGAACAGCGCGCCGGCGATCGACTGGATGATCGCGAGCTGCGCATGCTGCTCGGCCATGTTCGCGCCCATCACGCATTCGATCCCGGTGACGCGCTCGACCAGCCGGCGAACCCTCTCGTTCGTCTCCGCTGTTTTGGTGAGCGACGATGCGTAGAACACGTAGTGCGGTTTCAGTGGCGGCCTGTGCGCGTCCTGAATGAGCCCGATGAGCAGCTCTTTTCCGCCCGACTCTGCCAGCGCGGAGGCGCTCATCACCCGTTCCGTCCCGGCGGCGGCCACGGTCCGCTGCGATAGCTTCACTCCATCCTCGGCCACGATGACGCATGGGACACCGAGCGTACCGGCCAGCGCCGCCTCTTCTTCGATGTATGGCGAGGTCGCCCCGCCACGGTTCGGCGCGATGGCCAGCATCGCGCCGCAACTGGCGATCAGCGCACCGATCCGCTTTTCGTCGAACTCCTTCTGGTCTGGCGCGTCGCCGATGAGGCGATATCCGGCGGCCGCCGCATGCCGGCAGACCGCGTCCGCGGTCGCCGCCTCCTTCGGCTTCCAGGAGCGGCTCACATAAAGATCCCACGCGCTGCCCACCGGGCCCTCATCCGGCCCGTACAACCCGAGGAGCAGATCGAGCAGAATGTCGGACGTGAGCGCGGCGCCCGGCGCTTCGATCCACCTCGTGGTGCGGAGGAGCGCGGGCGGCTCGGTTTCGTCGAGTCGAACAGTCTGGATACGGTAATTCGCATACCGGGTTCGCTGGTCGACGGCTGCGCTGAATTCCTCCTTCACCCAACCGGAGCGCGCCGACGCCTTCGAAATGACGAACAGCGCGGCGGTGGCATTGCCGATCGCGTCCGGCAGTTCGAAGGCGATGGAGGCGCTTGCCGGCAGGCGGCGCTCGTCCCACCAGACGTACAAACCGGCCGCGGTCAGCCGTTGCACGAGTGACGCTACGAAGACTCGGTCTTCATGCGCGTAGCTGACGAAGAGCTGATACCGACGGGCGTTCAGCGGAGGTCGGCCACGATCCTTCATGGTAGCGCTTGACGCGCTGCCGGTCGGCACCAGCAGCGCGCTTGCCGCGTTACTGCGTGGCCGTGGTGGTCCCCCCGCCCGGCAGCGGACCGCCGCAGTCGCAGGTGATGAACCCCGCGGCGTAGAAGCCGGTCGGGCCGCTGACGTTGTTGACGGTGGCCGTCAGCGTGTGCGCGCCGGCCGGAGTGGCGAAGACGAAGGAGCCGGATCCGGGCACCGTCCAGGCGGCCGAGGTCTGGCAGTTGCCGGGCGGCGTCTGGGCGAAGACCGGATTGTTGTCCACCTTGAAGTTGACGCAGTTGTCGGCGCGGAACGTCGTCAGTTGCAGCCTGCACTGGTTCGGGCGCCAGTCATTGCCGAGGGTGAAGTTGAAGCGGAAGGTGTAGTTGCCGGGGTTGGTGGTGGTCGGGTTCGGCCCGATCCAGCGGCCCGGCGGCGGCGGCGCGGGCGTGGGGTTGCCGGCGATGACGAGCGACGGTGTGTTGCCGCTCGTGCCGAAGAGCCACGCGGTGTCCTGCGCGCCGATGGGCAGTTGCGCGCCGTTGCGCTGGCCGGTGGTCAGGTCGATGCGGATCGGGCGGCAGGGGTTGACGTCGATGCAGGCGCAGTCGCGGTTGTTCACCTGCTGCGGATCCGGCACCTCTCCCTTGACGCTGGCGCAGTTGACGATGTTCGTCGTCGCCGTCGCGGTGAGCGTGACGGGGATGGTCAGCATCGCGCTGTTGCCCGGCACGAGCGCCGCGCCGTAGGTGCAGTTGACGAGCGTGGGCGTGTTCGAACAGGTCCACGGCGCCGGCGCGACGAACGCGCCGAACTGCACGCCCGCCGGCGCGGGGTCGGTGACGACGATGTTCGTGTTGGTCAGCGGCCCGAAGTTGGTGACGGTGATGAGGAACGCGGGAGGCGAGGGGCGGAACACTTTGGTGATGCCGAGGTCGGACGAGGGCACCGGCGCCTGCGCGAGCGCGGCCCCGGCGAAAAGCAAGACGAACAGGGAAATGATCCATTTCTGCATAACTATCTCCTC
>DATEOX010000317.1:0-10274 GCA_035273585.1 Thermoanaerobaculia bacterium | reverse complement strand
ACCCGGTGAAGCCGAGGCGGGGGGCGGCGGCCGCGGCGGCGAAGAGTAGAATCAGCGCCGCCGCATGTCGCCCGCCGATGCCGCGATCCTGACGCTGTACTCCCTCACGCTCGCCGTCCTCGCGGTCTACAGCGTCCATCGCTTCTATCTTGTCAGATTGCGCCGCCGTCACGCGGCGCCGCGTCCCTCCCCACCCGCCCCGACGCGCTGGCCGTCCGTCACCGTCCAGCTCCCGCTCTTCAACGAGCCGAACGTCGCCGCGCGGCTCATCGACGCCGTCGCCGCGCTGCGGTACGAAGGGCGGCTGGACATTCAGGTGCTGGACGACTCCACCGACGAGACCAGCGCCATCGTGGCCGCGGCGTGCGCTCATCGAGAAAACATCCGCCACATCCGGCGTGCCGCGCGCGAGGGCTACAAGGCCGGCGCGCTGGCCCACGGCATGTCTCTCAGCGACGCCGAGCTCTTCGCCGTCTTCGACGCCGACTTCGTTCCGCCGCCGGACATCCTGGCGCGCATGGTGCCGCACTTTGCACGCGGTGTGGGCATGGTCCAGGCGCGCTGGGAGCACCTCAACCGCGAGGCCTCGCTGCTCACGCGTGTGCAGGCCATCTACCTCGATGCGCATTTCGCCATCGAGTCGGCGGCGCGCAACTTCGGCGGCCGCTTCTTCAACTTCAACGGCACGGCGGGCATCTGGCGGCGGGAGGCGATCGAGGAGGCGGGCGGGTGGTCATCCTCGACGCTGACCGAGGATCTGGACCTTTCGTATCGCGCACAACTGGCGGGTTGGCGGTTCGTCTTTCTGCCGGACGTCACCGTGCCGGCGGAGCTGCCGGACGCCATCAGCGGCTTCCAGGAGCAGCAGCATCGCTGGGCCAAAGGCTCGATCCAGACCGCGCGCAAGATGCTGCCTCGCATCGTCCGCGCCGCGCTGCCGGCGGCCACGCGCGCCGAGGCGTTCTTTCATCTGACGAACAACGCGTGCTACCTGCTGACCTTCATCCTCTCCCTGCTCATCGTGCCGGCGATCGTCATCCGCCAACGGCTGGGCGTCGGGTGGACGCTGCTCTTCGATCTCCTGATGTTCGCCGCCTCGACCGGCTCGGTCGTCCTCTTCTACATCGAGGGGCAGCGCTTCGCCGGCCGCCCGCGCCCGCGCGTGCGGGAGCTGCTCTGCGTGGTGCCCATCGGCATCGGCATGTCGCTGCGCAACGCGACGGCGGTGATCGAGGGGCTGTTCGAGCGCGGAGGCCACTTCCGCCGGACGCCGAAGCGCGGCGCATCCGCGGGTCCGATCGGCGACCGCGTGCCGCGCCTGCCGTGGGGTGAGCTGGTCATGGCTGGCTTCTTCGTCGCCGCCTGCACGGTCTTCCTCGCCGCCCGCCAGTGGGTCTCCATCCCCTTCCTCTGGCTCTTCCTCGGCGGCTTCGGCTACGTCGCCGCGCATGGCCTCGACGAGCGGCGCAAATATCGGGAACTGAAGCAGTTGCCGTCCGACTGAAGTGGCCTCCGCCTTGCAAAATGACAATGGCAGGAGGCGGACACGATGCGATTGCTGAAGCAGATTCTGATGTTCGTCATAGGCCGCAAGGCGGCGCGCGGCTTCGCCCGTTCTATCGGGCTCGGCCGCCTGGCGTCGATCATCGGCATCATCGGCGGCGTGCGGCACGCCCGCCGGCATGCCTGACAGCGAGGACTCCTACACATCCGGCGAAGGCCCGCCCACCCGGCGGGCTTTCGTTTTACGATGGGACGGTGATGCACAAGCAGAACCTCGGCGAGATGCTCGTTGCGGCGAACCTCATCGATCCGGTGCAGATGCAGATCGCGCTGGCCGAGCAGAGGCAGACCGGCAAGCGCTTCGGCTCGACCCTCGTCGAGCTGAAGTTCATCGATGAGAACGTGCTCGCCGCCTTCCTCTCCAAGCAGATCGACGTGCCGTGCATCAGCCTCCTGCACATCGACATCCCGAAGAAGGTCGTGCGCAAGCTGAACCGCACGCTGGCCATCGACTGCCACGCCATCCCGGTGCGCATCGACGACGCGAACCGCCTCGAGATCGCGATGGTCGATCCGACGGACGTCGACACGGTGAGCAAGCTCGAAGCGGCGACCTCGATGACCGTCTCGCCGCTCATCGCGCCGGAGAGCTCGATCGTGGCCATGATCGACAGGTTCTACCCGGCCGAGCAGGAATTCGACGACACGCTCACGGCGCGGCAGCGCGTGCCGCGCAACATGCCGAACGATCCCGTCTTCTGGGACATCATCGCGGAACTCGACAGCGGCGACCTCGACGAACGGCTGACGCGCATCGAGCAGAGCCTCGACCGCGTCTGGGTCCTGCTGGAGAAGGTGCTGCGGATGCTCGAGACGAGGGAGCGGGTCTGAGGTGTCATCCTGAGCTGCGCAGACAGCGAAGGATCTCCTCGCGAGCGCCGGGAGATCCTTCGCCGTCTCCGCGGCTCAGGATGACAGGCGGGAGGTCGCTCTACGGCTTTTTCGGAGGCGGCGCCTGCTCTTCTTCTTCATACAATCCGGCCGCCTCCTCGTGCTGCGCCGCGGCCTTCGCCTGCGCGGCAGCGGCGGGAGCGGGAGTAACGGCGGCCGGCGCGGCCTGCTTCGGCACGTCCGCGGACGGCCGCGGGGCGGGGATGTTCGGCAGCGGCGGTACGGTGGAGGAGGTGGTGAGGTGCGCGTTGGTCATCGTGCGCAGCGTCTCGTTCGTGATGACGAACGCCGGCTTCTTCCCCAGGCGGTTGGCGCGCTTCGCGGCGGCGACGAGCGGGGAGTCCTGCACGGCGGGCTTCGGCGCGTCCTGCGACGTCGCCTCCGCGGCCGCGAGCGGCAGGGCGATGGACACAATTGCGGTGGCAAGGGCGAGACGCTTCATCGGGAGGCTCCTTCGTTTCCCCTGCAAATGTTAGTCTTGCCGCCGCAATTCCGCTTCCCGCCCCCGGATCTTGCATGGTTGGGGTCGCAATGACGCCTGAGCTGCTGCTGCAGAAATTCGGGTATCTGGCCGTCTTCGTCGGCACATTCCTGGAGGGCGAGACCATCCTGGTCATGGCCGGCTTCTTCGCCGAGCGCGGCTATCTGGAGCTCTGGCCCGTCTGCGGCGTGGCGTTTCTCGGCGCGTATCTCGGCCACTGCGCCTGGTTCTGGCTCGGCCGCACCCAGGGCGTGCGCATCCTGGAGCGGTTCCCGAAGATGAAGCGCCACTTCGGCAAAGGCATCCGGATGTTCGAGCGCTACGGCGCCCCGGCCATCTTCATCACCCAGTGGCTGTACGGCCTGCGCGTGACCTGCGCAGTGATCATCGGCATCTCCCGCATCTCGCTGGTGCGGTTCCTCATCTACGAGGCTCTCACCTGCGCCGTCTGGGCGGTGGCCATCACCTTCCTCGGCTACTACTTCGGCCGCGCCGTGGAGTCCCTCCTCGGCCGCGCAGCGCACATCGAAAAGTACGGCCTGATCGGCCTCGTTGCCATCGCGCTGGCCATCTGGGGCTGGCACCAGTGGAAGGAGCGGCGGAACAAGGGGACGGCGGCGGAAGAGTAGTTGGCCGTGTCATCCTGAGCCGCCTCAGACGGCGAAGGATCTCCTCGTGCTTGCCGGGAGATCCTTCACAGTCTTCGCTGTTCAGGATGACAGGTGCCGGCTCACCCCTCGTAGTGCTCGAACTCCAGCTCCGCCTGCGCCGCGGCCAGGCGGGCCACCGGCACGCGGTACGGCGAGCACGACACGTAATCGAGCTCGCAGGTGCGGAAGAAGCGGATGGAATCGGGGTCGCCGCCATGCTCGCCGCAGACGCCGACCTTCAGCTTCGGGTTCGCCTTCCGCCCGTTCAGCGCGCCGTATTTCACGAGCTGCCCGACGCCTTCCACGTCGATCGACTCGAACGGGTCCTTGGGCAGGATCTTCTTGTCGACGTACTCCGGCAGGAACGAGCCGGCGTCGTCGCGCGAGTAGCCGAACGTCATCTGCGTCAGATCGTTCGTGCCGAAGGAGAAGAACTCCGCCACGGCGCCGAGCTTTTCGGCGATGAGCGCCGCGCGAGGGATCTCGATCATCGTCCCGACGATCACCGGCACCTCGGCACCGCGCTCGGCGAGCACCTCGGCCGCCACGCGCCGCACCATCTCGGCGAGCAGGGTCAGCTCCTTGACCGTGCCGACCAGGGGGATCATCACCTCCGGCCGCGCGTCGATCCCTTCCTTCTTCACGTCCGCGGCGGCCTGATAGATCGCCCGTACCTGCATCTCGTAGATCTCGGGATAGGTGACGGCCAGGCGGCAGCCGCGGTGGCCGAGCATCGGATTCGACTCGTGGAGCTGATTGACCTTCGCCCGCAGCTCGACGAAGCCCCAGCCCATCTCCCGCGCCACGGTCGAGATCTGCCCCTCGGTCTGGGGCAGAAACTCGTGCAGTGGCGGATCGAGCAGGCGGATGGTCACCGGCATGCCCGGCAGCTCGCGGAAGATGCCTTCGAAGTCGGCCTTCTGGAACGGCAGGAGCTGGTCGAGCGCCTTGCGCCGCCCTTTCTCGTCGCGGGCGAGGATCATCTCCCGCACGCGCAGGATGCGCTCCTCGGCGAAGAACATGTGCTCCGTGCGGCAAAGACCGATGCCCATCGCGCCGAAGAGCCGCGCCACGCGCGCGTCGTTCGGCGTGTCGGCGTTCGTCCGGATGCCGAGGGTGCGGAGCTCGTCCGCCCACTTCAGCAGGCGGTCGAAGTTGCGGAAGGTCTCGGACTCGCTCGCCGGCATCGAACCCTCGAGCAGTACCTGGATCACTTCCGACGGCCGCGTGGCCAGCTTGCCGCCGATGATCTCGCCGGTGCTGCCGTCGATCGACACCCAGTCGCCTTCCTCGAGCGGTTCGTGCCCCTCGCTGCGCAGCTCGCCCTTCTGGTAGTCGACGCGCAGCGTGCCGGCGCCGACGACGCATGGCCGCCCCATGCCCCGCGCCACGACCGCCGCGTGCGAGGTGAGCCCGCCGCGCGTGGTGAGGATGCCCGCCGCGCTGTGCATGCCGGCGATGTCCTCCGGGCTGGTCTCGATGCGCACGAGCACGACCGGGCCGTCCTTGGCCATCGACACCGCGTGCTCCGCGTTAAAGGCGATGCGTCCCGCGGCGGCGCCCGGTCCGGCCGGCAGTCCGCGCCCGAGGAGACGACCGCCTTTGAGCGCCTTCTCTTTTTCCGCGGCATCGAAGACCTGGGCGAGGAGCTGCACGATCTGCCCCGCCTCGACGCGCGCCACCGCTTCCTTGTGGTCGATGAGGCCCTCGTCGACCATGTCGCAGGCGATCTTCACCGCCGCGAAGCCGGTGCGCTTGCCGGTGCGCGTCTGGAGGAGATAGAGCTTGCCCGACTGGATGGTGAACTCGATGTCCTGCATGTCGCGGTAGTGGCCCTCGAGCTTCTTGTAGACGTCCTCGAGCTGCGCGTAGACGGTGGGCATCGTGTCTTCGAGCGATCGCTCATCGCCGACGACCTGCGCCTTCGAGATCGGCAGTGGCGTCCGGATGCCCGCCACCACGTCCTCGCCCTGCGCGTTCGGCAGGTACTCGCCGAAGAAGCGATGCTCGCCGTTCGACGGGTTGCGCGTGAAGGCCACGCCGGTCGCGCAGTCGTCTCCCATGTTGCCGAAGACCATCGACTGCACGTTGACCGCGGTGCCCCAGTCGTCGGGGATCTGATTGAGCTTGCGGTAGGTGATGGCGCGCTGGTTGTTCCAGGAGTTGAAGACAGCACCGATCGCGCCCCAGAGCTGCTCGTGCACGTCCTGCGGGAAGTCGCGGCCGCCCTTCTCGCGCACGATGCGCTTGTAGGTCTCGACCAGCTCGCGCATGGCATCAGCCGGGATCTCGGCGTCGGTCTTCACCCCGACGCGGTCGCGCAACGCGATGAGCTCGTGCTCGAAATGCTCTTTGTCGATCTCCAGCACCACATCGCTGTACATCTGCATGAAGCGGCGGTAGGAGTCGAGGGCGAAGCGCTCATCGCCCGAGGAGCGCGCCAGCCCCTGCATCGTCTCGTCGTTCAGGCCGAGGTTGAGGATGGTGTCCATCATGCCCGGCATCGAGGCGCGCGCGCCGGAGCGGACGGAGACCAGCAGCGGCTTCTCCCGGTCGCCGAACCTGCGCCCGACCGACTGCTCGACCTTGGCCAGGTTCTCCGCGACCGCCTGCTTCAGCTCCGGCGGATAGCTCTTGTCGTGGTCATAGAAATACGTGCAGACGGCGGTGGAGATGGTGAAGCCGGGAGGGACCGGGACGCCGAGGTTGGTCATCTCGGCCAACCCCGCGCCTTTGCCGCCGAGGACGTCTTTCATCTTCGCGTTTCCCTCGGCGTGGCCGTCGCCGAAGTAGTAGACGTATTTCTCGCTCACGCGCGGGCATTATCTCCGAAGTTCGAGATCGACGGCGCCGTAGAGGGAGCGCGTCGCCTCGGTCTCCGCGGGGCGGTGCGGCTGCTCGCTGCCGTGGTTCACGAGCTCGAAGCGCGTGAGGTCAACGCCCCGTTTTACGAGCGCCGCCCGCAGCGTGTCGAGCTTCGCCTGGGCCACCGCGCGATTGCGGGCGACGGTGGGCTGGCGGAGCTCGTTGGCCACGATGCGGACATCTTTCATTTGCACCAGGCGCTCCAGCATCACGGCGCTTTCGGCCTCCATCAGGCGTCCTTCATCATCGAAGCGGAGGCCGTACATCGGGAACCGGCCCTGCTTCTCCAGATAGGCGCGGAAGACGGCGTCGCTGATGCGCGGCTGCTGGGCGCATTCCGTCTTCTCGCCGATCCAGGTCGTCCCGACGAAGAGCGGGTCGGCCTCCTCGTGCCACTTGATGCCGCTCATGTGGCGGCCGTCCGGCGTCACGCTGATGGCCGCCAGGCCGTACTCGTTTCCCTTGATCCAGGCGAAGCGGTAGAAGCGGCCGTCGCTGCCGCCGTCGAGGAGCAGCTCGCCGAGCTGGCCGAAGACGTACGCGCCCTGCTGGGTCATCGCCGCGTGCTCGGCATCGATGGCCCAGCAGCCGTCCATCGATCCCGGCCGCACCGGCTCGAGCGCGACGCCGCGCGCGTGGACGGAGTTGAGGCCGATGAACAGCCGATCCGTGGCCGGCGTGGAGACGCGCAGGTACGCCGCCTCGGTCGGCGGGACGTCGAAGAGTTGCGGCTCCTGGTTGCGCTGCAGCGTGACGGTTGCCAGGTCGCGGAACGCCTGCCCGTCGAGCGAGGCCTCGAAGCGCAGCGCATCGGTGCCGCCTCCGCCGTTCTGCGCCCCGACGCGCGTGACCCGCGTGCGCGACGGCAGCGCGAAGACGAGCGTCTGCTCCGTATCGTGCGGGGGCGTCGACCAGAACGAGCCCGGCTCGCGGTCGCCATCGATGAGCCGGACGATGGAGCCCTTCCGCGTCGCCTCCGCCGTGCGCGAGACGGCCACCGCGCCGTGGGCATAGTTGAGGAGGTTCTCGCGCTCCGCATCTTCGGTTTTCGGCGCGTTCGTGGTGGGTTGCACGACGGCGTCGCGTCCGCACGCGGCGAGGGCGATGACGAGCAGTGTCATCCTGAGCCGCGAAGACGGCGAAGGATCCGTACCGGCCTCACGCGGCGCCTGAAGGGGCGGATCCTTCGCTTCGCTCAGGATGACACCCGTCCTCACGCGCGGTAGTCGCGGCGGGCGACGACGATCTTCGTCACGTCGGCGATCCTGCCGACGGCGTTCCCGACCTTGCGCAGCAGCGACATCCGGTTCCGGCGCACCGCCTCGTCGTCCACCATCACCATCACGTCCTTGAAGAACTGCTCCAGCTCCGGCGCCATCGCCGCGAACGACTCCAGCGCGGTGCGGTAGCGCTTCTCCGCGATCAGGTCGCCCAACTGCTCCACCACCGCGTCGGCCAGCTCGTTGAGCCGCCGCTCGGTCTCGTTCTCCAGTTTCGCCATGTCGACCTTCGTCGAGTCATGCCCCTCGGTGATGTTCGCGATGCGCTTGGCCGAGTCGAGGATCGACAAAAAGTTCGCGTCGCCGCGTACGGCGCGCAGCGCGTTGGCCCGGTCGACGAGATCGGTCAGCGATGACGCCCAGCCGGCCTCCATCGCCGCCGCCAGTTCGTCGTAGGCGAGCTCCGCCTCGAGCAGCGTCCGGACGCGCTCGGCGAAGAAGGCGAGGAGGTCGTTGCGCAGCGCGGCATCGGAGACGCCGTGGACTTCCATCGCCACGTCGAGCAGCTTGTCGACGCCGAGGCGCACCTCGCGCTTGTCGCGGTTGAGGAGGATCTGCACGATGCCCTGCGCGGCGCGGCGCAGCGCGAACGGGTCCTTCGAGCCGGTGGGCTTCGCGCCGATGCGGAAGAAGCCGACCAGCGTGTCGATCTTGTCCGCCAGCGAGACGAGGGCGCCGCCGCGCGTTCGCGGCAATTCGTCCTCGACGTTCAGCGGCAGGTAATGATCGTAGATCGCCTGCCAGACGCCGTCCGGCTGCCCCTCCTCGCGGGCGTAGATGCCGCCCACTTTGCCCTGCAGGTCGGTGAACTCCTTCACCATCTCCGTGACGAGGTCCGCCTTGCACAGGCGCGCGGCCGTCAGCGCGTCTTCGTCGCCGCCGAGGGCGGAGACGATGCGCTCGATGCGCCGCGTCTTTTCCAGGTAGTTGCCGAGCTTCTCCTGGAACTGCAGGTGCTCGAGCTGCTCGAGGCGCTCCTCCAGCCGCTTGCGGCGGTCCGTCTCGTAGAAAAACTGCGCGTCGGCGAAGCGGGCGTTCGTGACGAAGGAGTTGCCGTAGCACGCGTTGCCGTCCGGGTCGCCGTCGTTGTCGAGCACAGCCAGGAACGAGCTGGTGAGCCGCCCCGATGCGTCGCGGATCGGGAGCTGCTTCTGGTGCACGCGCATGACCGTGACCAGCACCTCCTCGGGGAGCGCGAGGTACTCCGGCCGGAACTCCGCCCGCACCACGCCCGGGTATTCGGTGAGGTACTGCCATTGCGACCAGATCGAGGCGTCGACGCTCGGCGTGCCGCTCACCTGGGCGGCCAGCACGCGCGCGCGCTCGGCCATGACGTGCCGGCGGCGCACGGCATCGACCACCACCCGCGCCAGCTCCAGCTTCGTCACGTAGTCGTTGTAGGACTCGACTTCGATCCGCTGCGGCGCGAGCGTGCGATGACCGACGGTGGTCTTCCCCGAGCGGATGCCGAAGATCTCGATGGGCAGCTCGTGGCCGCCGAGGAGGGAGACCACGGAGTGGACGGGGCGGATGTAGCCGTGCTCGCCGCGGCCCCAGCGCATCATCTTCGGCCAGCGGATGGAGGTGACGGCCTCCGGCACGCGCTCGCGCAGGATGTCCTCCGCGCCGCGGCCGGCAACCTTGCGCCGCACCTGGATGTAATCGCCGGCATCGAGCACGTCCTCGATCGCCGCGTTGTTCTTCTTCAGGAAGCCGTGCAGCGCCTGCGTCGGGTTGCCATCCTTGTCGTACGCGGCCTTCTTCGGCGGGCCCTTCACGTCCAGCTCGCGGTCGGCCTCCTTCTCCGGCAGGCGGGCCAGGTAGAAGACGATGCGCCGCGGGGTCATGTTGATGCAGATGCCGGACGGCTCGCCGCCCAGCGACTCGACGATCTTCGTGAGGCTCGCCTGGAGCTGCGCCGCCGCGGCGTCGTGCATCCAGGCGGGGATCTCCTCGGTCAGCAGCTCGAAAAAGTACTCAGCCATGGGCGACCTGTAGCAGCGGGAAGCCGAGGGCCTCGCGCGATTCGAGGTATTGCTGCGCGGAGCGGATGGCCAGGTCGCGCACCCGCTTGATCACGCCGACGCGCTCCGTCACGGAGATCGCGCCGCGCGCGTCGAGGGTGTTGAAGACGTGCGAGCACTTCAGCGTCCAGTCGTAGCCGGGCAGGACGAGCTTCGCATCGAGACATCTCCGCGCCTCGGACTCGTACTGCTCGAACAGCTTCCAGTGCAGGTCGATGCTCGCCGTCTCGAAGTAGTACCTGGAGAACTCGTACTCGTCCTGCTTCCGTACCGCGCCGTACGGGAAGCCGCCGCCCCACTCGATGTCGTAGACGGACGACTGCCGGGCGAGGAACATGGTCAGCCGCTCCAGGCCGTAGGTGATCTCGGCCGAGATCGGCGCGAGGTCGATGCCGCCCGCCTGCTGGAAGTAGGTGAACTGGGTGATCTCCATCCCGTCCAGGAGGATCTGCCAGCCGACGCCCCACGCGCCGAGGGTGGGGGACTCCCAGTTGTCCTCCTCGAAGCGGATGTCGTGGCG
>DATEOX010000316.1:0-10536 GCA_035273585.1 Thermoanaerobaculia bacterium | reverse complement strand
CTCGGTCTCGACGCTGCAGTACATCTACGACAACGGCGGCAACGAGGGCTTCCCGCTGCTGGCCAACGGGCCTTCGAAGCCCAAGTTGATTGCGCCGGTCGACGCGGCGAAGAACGACTTCCGCAAGGCGACGGAGGCGACGATCGCCGCGCTGCCGAACCGGACGATCACGACGGCCGTGGAGGGGCGCATCACGGCCATACAATCCCCGCCGCGATGAACCTGCCGCGCCGCATCGCCTGGCGTTACCTCCGCCGCCCGACCGACAAGCTCGTGTCGGCGGTGGGCATCGTGTCGATTTTCGGGCTGGTGATCGGCGTGATGGCGCTGGTCATCTCCATGGCCCTCATGACCGGCTACCGGCGCGACCTGCAGCAAAAGTTGCTCGGTGGCAACGCGGAGATCTTCGTCTACTCCGTCGGCGGTCCCATCGCAGACACGACGGAGCTGCTGCGCCGATTGCGCGGCGTCGAGGGGCTGGCCGAGGCCTCGCCGGTGCTTTTCCAGCACGTGCTGGTAACGACGGAGCGGAACACGACCGGCACGGACGTGATGCTCAAGGGCATCGAGCCGTCGCGGGGGCGTACCACCGGCATGCTGGCCAAAGTCGTCGGGCCGTCTGGTCGCTTCGAGACCGCGGAGGGGGAGACGGGCATCGCCGTGGGCAAGTACCTGGCGACGAAGCTCGGCATCGAGAAGGGGTCGTCGATCAACGTCACGGTGCCGGTGGAGAGCGGCGGCAGCTTCCTGCCGCGCACGTCGTCGTTCGTGGTGACGAACGTCTTCGACACGGGGTTCTACGAGTACGACGCGCGCTGGCTCTTCGTCGACCTGCGCGAGGCGGAGCGGCTCACGGGCCTGCCCGGATCGGCGAACCTGATCGAGGTCAAGCTGCGGCCGGGCGTCGAGCTGGAGCCGGTCGTGCGCGAGATCGAACGGCGCACGGACCGCCGCTACGCGGTGAGCGACTGGCGGGAGATGAACCGCCAGCTCTTTTCCATGCTCGAGATCCAGCAGCTCGTGCTCTTCATCGTCATCGGCCTGATTGTCTTCGTCTCGACGTTCAACATCGTCTCGACGCTGATCATGACCGTGCACGAGAAGCGGAAGGAGATCGGCATCCTTCGCTCGATGGGCGCGGAGATGGGGATGGTCACCCGCGTCTTCCTCTGGTACGGCACGATGGTCGGCGTTGCCGGCACCCTGGCCGGCATCGTCCTGGGCGTGATCATTTGCTGGGTGATGACCGAGTTCCACCTGCTGTCGTTCCCCCCCGAGATCGCCGAGGTGTATTTCGTGTCGTCGATTCCATTCGTGACCCGGCCTTTGGACATCGCGGTGATCGCCGCGTTCTCGATCGCGGTGTCGTTCGCGGCGACGGTGGTGCCGTCATTGCGGGCGTCGGCGATCAATCCGATCGAGGCGTTGCGGCATGAGTAGGGCTGGCTTATGCTCGGCAAAATGCGCCGATTCGCGCTCGTTGGACTGCTTGCCGTTGCCCAGACCCTGTTCGCCGATGATCCGCCCAAGGTGCCGCAGGCCGTTGCGGCGCTGGAGCAATTGAAGTCGAAGGCCAACGCCGGCCCCGTCTCCTGGACCAACGGTCCCTATGGATACGACGGCGCCGGAAACATCACGGCCATCGGCAACGAGGCGTTCGTCTACGACAAGATCGGCCGCCTCAAAGGCGCAATCGTGCGCGGTCCGGACCTGACCGCGCTGCAGACGCAGACCTTCCTCTACGACGACTACGGCAATCTGACCAGCACTTCGAAGCTCGGCCAGACGGTGTCTCTGCCGGCGAACGCCCTGACGAACCGTCTGGAAGGCATCGACTATGACGCCGCGGGCAACGTCACGGCGATCGGCGTTCAGCATTACGACTACGACGCTCTGGGAATGTTGAACGCGATCCGCGTCGGCACAAGTCTGCAACCGAGAATCGTCTACGCCTATACGGCCGACGATGAGCGCCTCTTGGCATTCGATGTCTCCGCCAATATCACTCACTGGACGCTCCGCAGCCTGGACAACAAGGTTCTGCGCGATTTCAAGCAGCAGGGGAGCATGTGGTCGGTGGAGCGCGACTACGTCTACCGGGACGGTCTGCTGCTCGCCGCTCTCAAATCTTCCGGCGCCGTGGAGCACTACACGCTCGATCACCTCGGCACGCCGCGCCTCGTCACCGACGGCGCGGGCCGGAAGATCGGCTATCACGCCTACTGGCCCTTCGGCGAGGAATGGACATCCGATAGTGCGCAGGAAGGCAGCCCTCTCCAGTTCACCGGCCACGAGCGCGATGCCGGCCCGTCCGGTGGCGCGGCGCCCCTGGACTACATGCACGCGCGGTATTACCAGGGAACGATGGGGCGGTTTCTCGCAGTCGACGACACCGGACCGGATCCCGACGACCCGCGGACTTTTAATCGGTACGGGTATGTCCTCGGCTCGCCGGTACGTTTTTACGATCCGTACGGCCTCTTCGAGTGTGATGACAAAGGGAATTGCCGGGAGCAAGTGACGGTCACCGGAGACAGACCGCGTACCGCTGACGAGGAGATAGCGGCGTTCATCCGTCGCGGCTTCGAGCGGTTCTTCTACGAGTCGGCGTTGAAAGATCCGAAGCGGGGAGCCACTGCGGCCGCGATGTCGTCGTTCTTTGTCCGCTTCAACGGTCCGTCTATCAGCAAATATGGGAACGGGCGGATCTTCCAGGTGCGGTTTGGAACGGACCCCAACAGACCGCGTCTGGTGAGGCTGGATATCGGGCCGCTCACGAAGGGGGGCGATCCGCGCCTTCACATCAACTATCAGCAGCACGGCAAGGGTTCGCCGGGATTCAACAGGCACGTCACCGTCGATCCCCGATCGGTCATCGATCCGATACTGCGAAGCATGCCCATGCCGCGGCCTCCCCTGGTGCCGCTGGTCAGTCCGTGCCTCGTCGATCCGCGGCTGTGCTATGCCGATCCGTTCGGTGAGATCTGACGCGGATGTCATGCGAGGAATGGGCGCGGCCGATCAAATGCGTCGAGCAATTCGACGCGAACGGCATCCCCGCGCGCGAGCTCTCCGTCGCCGATTTCGTGCAGCGCCGGACGGAGCTCGTCGTGGACATCGGGTTCGAACCGGCGGACGCCGAGTGTCTCGCCCGGCTCCTGACGAACATGGCGGGCGGATGCGAGCGGATCCTGCTCGCGCTCTATCCGTCGTCCGAAGAAGTGTGGGAGCCGATCGCGGCATCCGACTGGGTCGAGTGGCACCGGCGGTACTTTCGGCGACGCGGGTTTTTCCCATCGGGACGCACGCCGTGGGTCGTGGGGAGCGCGATGACGCCCGCGAAGCTGACGGAAATCGTCCACTGGGCCTGGACGCTGCCCGGGCGCGACACGTTCCTGGCGGTCATCGCCCCGGACCGGGATTGGCGGCCGCTCGCCGCGCTCTTCGAGGACGACCGGGAGGATGACGGCGTGAACGAACGGAGGCTCGTCGCGCCTTACCCGACCGTCGTGTCGCGCGGGTATCGGGCGGAGAGCGTGCGGATCGTGACGCGCGCGTACGACATCGAAACCCTGCCCCTATAATGCCCCCGATGCCCGCCGCCCGCCTGATCCTGGAGGATGGAACCGTGTTCGAGGGGGAGTCGTTCGGCTCCACGGCCAACGCGATCGGGGAAGTCGTCTTCAACACCTCCCTCACCGGCTATCAGGAGATTGCCACCGATCCTTCCTACCGGTTCCAGATCGTGGTCATGACCTACCCGCACATCGGCAACTATGGGGTGGAGGCGGCGGTCGAGCAGAGCGAGGAGCCGCAGGTGGCGGGGTTCGTCGTGCGGGACGTCATTCGCGAGCCGTCGAACGCCGCCTCGGCCATGCCCCTCACCGAGTACTTCGAGCGGACGCGCATCACGGCCATCTCCGGCATCGACACCCGCGCGCTGACGCGCAAGATCCGGAGCGAAGGGGCGATGCGGGGCATCATCACCACGGATGATGCGCGCAGCGTGGAGAGCCTGGTGAATGAGGTGAAGGCCGCGCCGTCGATGAGCGGCCTCGACCTCGTGCAGCGCGTCACCGCCCTCCGGCCGTTCGTCTTCGAGGAGCAGCCGGCGACGGCCGGCAAGCGCGTCGCCGTCTACGACTTCGGCGTCAAGCGGGACATCCTGCGCCAGCTCGTCAAACAGGACTGCGACGTGACCGTGTATCCGGCGACGACCCACGCCGACGAGATCCTGAACGCGAAGTTCGACGGCGTCGTCCTCTCGAACGGTCCGGGCGATCCCGAGCCGGTCACGTACGCGCAGGAGAACATCCGCCATCTCGTCGGCAAAGTGCCGCTCTTCGGTATCTGCCTTGGCCACCAACTCCTCGGCCTGGCCCTCGGCGGGAAGACGTACAAGTTGAAGTTCGGCCATCGGGGCGGCAATCATCCGGTCAAGGACCTGCGCAGCGGGCGGGTGGAGATCACGGCTCAGAACCACGGCTTCTCCGTCGATCCCGACTCGCTCGGGGACCGGGAGGTCGAGCTGACGCACATCAACCTGAACGATCAGACGCTGGAGGGTTTCCGCCACCGCAACGAGCCGGTGCTGGCCGTGCAGTACCACCCGGAGGCGGCGCCGGGGCCGCATGACTCGTTCTATCTCTTCGGCGAGTTCCTGAAGATGATCGGGGAGTGGTCGGGGCGATGATGCGCCGCACGGTGGCGGTCGCGCTGCTGTGCCTCCTCGCCGCGACGGCCGCCGTCCGCGCCTCGGAGATCCCGGACAAGCCGGAGCGCTTCGTCGTCGATCGCTTCGGCGTCCTGAGCAAGGCGGAGCGCAAAGAGCTGGAGCAGAAGCTCGTCGGCTTCTCCGGCACGAGCCAGATCTACGTCTACATCGGCCGCTCCGTGCCGAGCGACACGACCCTCGAGCAGTTCGCGACCGCCACCTTCAACTACTGGGGCGTGGGCGACAAGGCGAAGAACAACGGCGTGCTGCTGATGCTGTTCCTGAAGTCGCGGCAGATGCGCATCGAGACCGGCGACGGTATCCGGCCGGTGCTCACCGACCAGCGGGCGAAGGAGATCCTCGACTCGATGAAGCCCGACCTGCGCGCGGAGCAGTACGCCACGGCGGTGGATAAGGGAATCGGGGCGATCATGCGCACCGCGGCCTCGCCGCTTCCGCAGCCGGCCCAGCCGCTGCGGTCACCGGCCCCGGCAGCGCAGACGGAAGTCCCGACGGGCGCGCTCGCCACCGGCTGCGCGACCATGCTCACGCGCCTTCTGGGGATGGGCGTCATTGCCGCGCTGGTGGTCTGGTTCCTGGTGGCCTTGGGCAGAGCGGTTGGGCGGGCGCGCGCGGCCGCCGGCACGACCTTCGGCGGCACGACCTTCGGCGGCACAAAGTACGGCACGCGCACCGGCGGCAGCGTCCGCGTCGATCACTACCATCACGACGACATCCCGGCGCCGTCGTTCTGGTCCTCATCGGGATCGTCGTCCTCGGATTCGTCGTATTCGGGCAGTTCGAGCAGTTCGAGCAGTTCGAGCAGCTCATCCGGATCGAGCTCCAGCGGAGGCGGTCACAGCAGCGGCGGCGGCGCGTCCGGAAGCTGGTAGCGGCACGAGATCCGCACGCGGGTGCGCTCATCGGAGAAGCCTCATGCGCCGTCTCGTCGCGGTCGCGGTACTCACCCTCTGCGCGGCATCCGCCGCCGCGGGGACGATCGAGTCTTACACGCCCTTCCGGATCGCGGCGAACAGCGGCGAGCACTTCCTCAGCATCGAGGGATGGGACCTGAACGGCACGCGCAACACGATCGTCGTTTTCGCCGGGCCGGCCGGGACGTTCGAGATGAGCCGCAGCGCGTGGACGAACCGGAGCGTCACGGTCTACATCCCGAACGAAGTGGTGCGCGTGGCGGGTCGTTACAGCCTGACGGTGATCGCGATCAATGACGGCGGCAACACCACCAGCGGCCCGGTGGAGCTCCTCGTGGAAGGCATCCCGCCAGGGCCACCGCGCATCGTGCTGCCGAACGACTTCGCCGTCGAGGCGACGCAGAGCAGCGGCGCGTATGCCTTCTACACCGCCTATGCTTACAGCAGCGTCGACACCGCGGCGGACATGGAGTGCCTGCCGAAGACCGGCTCCGTCTTCCCCCTCGGCGACACGACCGTGCAGTGCAGGGCCAGCGACTCGGCCGGCACCACCACCGCCTCCTTCGTCGTGACCGTGCGCGATACCCGCCCGCCGACGCTGCGCATGCCCATCGACTACGTCACGGCCTTCCCGGTGGTGAACTACGAGGCCGACGCGTTCGACATCGTGGACGGCGTTCTCCCCGCAACCTGCACGCCCGCCGCCGGCTCGACCTTCCCGCAGGGGCAGACGACTGTCGACTGCTCGGCGGTCGACGCGCACGGCAACCGGACGCACGGCACGTTCCGGGTCACCGTCGATGCGCAACTGGCCGCGTCCGCGATCGAGTCGCTCGACCCGCCGGTGATCCGCGTCCGGAGCGGGGAGTGGTTCCTGACCGTGACCGGCCTCAATCTCAACGGCGCGTTCGGCACGGAGCTGACCTTCTCCGGCCCGGCCGGGAGCATCACGGTGAAGCGCAACGCGTACACCGACCGGACGGTCTCCGCATGGATCCCCCAGGCCGTGGTGAATACGGCCGGCCGCTACCAGATCCTCATCACGGCTTTCGACGCACCCGACGACCCACGCCGGACGCGCGACATCGGCCCGGTCGACTTCTGGGTCCTCGAAGACGCGCTGCCGCCGCCGACGCTGCATCTGCCGGATGACTTCTCGGTCGAGGCCGAGGGGGCGGCGGGGGCGCCGGTGCGCTTCGAAGTCGGCTCGGATGCGCCGGTCACCTGCAATCCGGCGTCCGGCACGCTGTTCGCGATCGGGACGACCACCGTCCGCTGCTCGGCCACCAACTCCGGCGGCACGACGAGCGGCTCGTTCCAGGTCACGGTGCGGGATACGACGCCGCCCGTTTTGAAGTTGCCCGCGGACATCGTCACGTCGAAGAAGAAGGTGGAGTACGAGACGACGGCCAGCGACCTGGTCGACGGCTCCGTGACGCCGGCCTGCAATCCGCCGTCCGGCTCGACGTTCGAGCGCGGCACGACGACCGTCCGCTGCTCGGCCACCGACCGCGCCGGCAATCGCGCGGACGGCTCATTCACGGTGACGGTGACGGAGGAGGACGCGCCGCCGATCCTCAACCTGCCGGCGAACATCACCGCCGAGGCGACGGGGAGCGCCGGGGCGGTGGTGACGTTCACCGTAACGGCGACCGCCGGCGCGCAGGTGGTCTGCACTCCCGCCTCCGGCTCGACCTTCCCCCTCGGTACGACGACGGTGCAGTGCACGGCTGGCGTCACGACGGGGTCGTTCGAGGTGAAGGTCGTCGACACGACGCCGCCCGCGTTGAACCTGCCTTTCGACATCACGTCCGAGGTGCCGACGGTGACGTGGCAGGCGACGGCCACCGATCTCGTCGACCGTGCGGTGACCCCCGTCTGCACGCCGCCGTCCGGCTCGCTCTTCGAGCAGGGGACGACCACCGTCGCCTGCTCGGCCACCGACGCGCACGGCAACCGCGCCACGGGCGGCTTCCAGGTGACGGTGGGGGAGGACGCGAACGCGCCGATCATCCTCACCGTGCGGCCGTCGGAAGGCATCCTCTGGCCGCCGAACCATCAGCTCGTGCCGGTGACGATCACGGTCGATGCCTTCGACCCCGAGGGAGGACCGGTGGACAAGCGCATCGTGAACGTGACGTCGAATCAGCCGGCCGGCGACGAGCCCGACTGGCGCATCACCGGCGCGCTGACGCTCGACCTCCGCGCCGAGCGCGATGGCGACGGCGACCGGGTCTACACGATCGAGGTGGAGGTCGCGGACGGGCAGGGGAACGCCGCGCGCGGCACATGCGAGGTGCGCGTGCCGCATCGACCGCCGTTGAGGGCGATGGGGCATTGATGGTTGTTGGTTGTTAGTTGTTGGTTATTAGTAGGCGAGATCGCCGGTCGTTCTACTAACAACCAACAACTAACAACCAACAACTGTTTAGAACCCCTGATCCCGGTGTTCCCCGAACGTCTTCTTCAGCATCCCGACAATCTCGCCAACCGTACACTCCTGCCGCACGCACTCCACAATGCGCGGCATGAGGTTCTCCGTGCCGCGTGCGGCCTCGTCGAGCGCCGCGAGTGAGCCCGCCACGTCGCCGGAACGAGACGCACGGAAGGCGGCGAGGCGCGCCACCTGGTCGCGCTCCACGCTGTCGTCGATGCGCAGGATGGGGAGCGTGTTCGCCTCCTCCTCCGTGAACTCGTTCACGCCGACGACGATCGACCGCTTCTCTTCCAGGGCGCGCTGCGCCTGGTACGACGATTCGCCGATCTCGTGCTGGACGAAGCCGGACTCAATGGCGGCGATGGCGCCGCCCATCGTGTCGATCTTCTCGATGAGGGCCCGGGCCTCGCGCTCGATGTCGAGGGTCAGCGACTCCACGGCGTACGAGCCGGCCAGCGGGTCGGCCGTCGCGGGGATACCGGTCTCGTAGGCCAGCACCTGCTGCGTGCGCAGGGCGATCTTCGCCGCCTCTTCCGTCGGCAGCGCGAGAGCCTCGTCGCGGCTGTTCGTGTGCAGCGACTGGCAGCCGCCCAGCACCGCCGCCATCGCCTGGTAGGCCACGCGGATCACGTTGTTCTCCGGCTGCTGCGCGGTCAGCGTCGAGCCGGCCGTCTGGGCATGGAAGCGCAGCGCGATGGACCGCGGGTCCCGAGGCGAGTAGCGCTCGCGCATCAGCGTCGCCCACAGTTTCCGCGCGGCGCGGAACTTCGCCACCTCTTCGATGAAGTCGTTGTGGGCATTGAAAAAGAACGAGACGCGCGGGGCGAAGGAGTCGACGTCCAGACCGCGCTCCACCGCCGCCTGCACGTACTGCAGGCCATTGGCCAGCGTGAAGGCCACTTCCTGCACCGCCGTCGAGCCGGCCTCGCGGATGTGGTACCCCGACACCGAGATGGTGTTCCAGCGCGGCACCTCGGCCGCGCAGAACTCGAAGATGTCGGTCACGATGCGCATCGACGGCGCGGGGGGGAAGATGTACGTCCCGCGCGCGGCGTACTCCTTGAGGATGTCGTTCTGAATCGTGCCGTTCAGCTTCGCCCACGGCACGCCGCGCCGCTCGGCCACGACCAGCAGCAGGGCCAGGAGGATCGAGGCCGGGGCGTTGATGGTCATCGAGACCGAGACCTTCTCCAGCGGGATCGAGTCGAGGAGCGTCTCCACGTCCGCTATCGAGTCGATGGCCACCCCGACCTTGCCCACTTCGCCGCGGGCGAGGGCGTCATCCGAGTCGAGGCCGATCTGCGTCGGGAGGTCGAAGGCCACCGAGAGGCCGGTCGTCCCGCGCTCGAGGAGGTACCGGTAGCGCTTGTTCGACTCCGCGGCGGTGGAGAAGCCGGCGTACTGGCGCATCGTCCAGAGCTTGCCGCGGTACATCGACGCCTGCGGGCCGCGGGTGTAGGGGAACTCTCCGGGCGCGCCGAGGTCTTTGGAGGGATCGAAGTCGCGCGTTTCGAGGTCGTGGGAGGTGAACGCCACGGGGAGGTCTTTCATCGAGGCGTAGGGTATCGCGACCGCCCGATATAATCCGATCCCTTTGACCATGGGTGTCAGCGGCAACTTAAAGACCATGCTCCCGGGCGATCTCCTCCAGTGGCTGAGCCTGGGGCAGAAGACCGGGACGCTCGTCGTCAGCAACGCGGGAGTGACGAAGAAGATCTTCTTCCGCAACGGCCGGGTCATCTCCTCGGCCTCCAACGACCCGCGCGAGTACCTTGGGCAGTTCCTCGTCTCGCACGGCTACATCACCGAGCCGGAGCTGAAGAAGGCGATGGAAGTGCAGATGCAGTCGCGCATCCTCCTGGGCAAGATCCTCGTCATGATCGACGCCATCTCGGAGGAGGACCTGCTGCGCCTGATGCGGCTCAAAGCCGAGGAAGAGATCTACGACATCTTCCTGTGGCGGGAGGGGGCGTTCGAGTTCCTCGATGACGAGCTGCCGCAGATGGAGATGGTGCCGCTGCAGGTCGACGTGACGGGCATCATCATGGAGGGGACGCGGCGGGTCGACGAGTGGATGCGCATCCGGGAGCTGATCCGCGACGAGACGCTCGTCCCGCGCATCGACCGCCCCGTCGACGACCAGATCCTCGACGACGAGGAGCTGGGCGACGCCGCGCGCACCATCGTGCAGTCCATCGATGGGAAGCGGACCATCGCCGACATCATGCTCGAGTCGCGCTCCTCGGCGTTCCTCGTGTCGTCGACCCTCTACCACCTCGCCCGCGAGGGCTACATCACCCTGCAGGACCTCGCCGCCACCGCCCCTCCGCCCCCGCCCGAGCCGCCCATCACCGGTGCCATCCCGGTGGTCGGCATGACGGAGGACGAGGAGATCGTATCGATGCTCACGCGGGCGCAGAACGCCCTCCGCGCGCGCGACTTCGAGAAGG
>DATEOX010000315.1:0-11225 GCA_035273585.1 Thermoanaerobaculia bacterium | reverse complement strand
CGTCGGGCATCACCCCGATGCCGGCGATGACGACGTCGCACGCCTCGCTGCTGCCGTCGTCGAGCAGGACCGCGTCGCCGCGCACCTCCACCGGATGCCGGCCGAGGCGGAAGCGGATGCCGTGACTCTCGTGCGTGCGCTGCACGAAGGCGGCGAGCTCGCGCCCCAGCACCTTCTCCAGCGGGCGCTCCTCGACGCCGACGACGGTGACCTCCAGGCCGCGCTCGCGCAACGACGCCGCGGTCTCCAGACCGATGAAGCTCGCCCCGATGACGACCGCGCGGCGGGCGTCCTTCGTCGCGGCGAGGAGATCCTCGGCGTCGTTCCAGGTGCGCAGGTAGCGGATGCCATCGCCGCCGACGTCGAGCCGCCGCGGCGACGCGCCGGTGGCGAGGATCAGGCGGTCATAAGGAAGGCGCTCGCCGTCCGCGAGATACACCTCATGAGCGGCGGTATCGATCGAGGCCACCTCAGCGCCGAGGCGCAGGGTGATGTCATCCGCCGCGTAGTCGGCCTCCGTGCGCAGCGGGATCCACTCCGCGGGCGCGCGGCCGGCGAGGTAATCCTTCGAGAGGTTCGGCTTGTCGTACGGCACGCGGCTCTCGCGCGTCAGCAGCGTGACGCTCCCCATGTAGCCGATGCGGCGCAGCTCGAAGGCGGCGAAGGCGCCGGCCGCGCCGCCGCCGATGATCACGATGCGTTGCGGGCCTCGGGGCGCAGGCTCGGCGGGGATGGGCGGCGGATCGGCGGTGACGCGCAGGAGGTCCCCCTCGCGCGTGACGGTGAAGACGCGCAGCGCGCGGTGGGCGGGGGCGGCGATCGCGCTGCCGGTGCGGAGGCTGAAACAGGCGTGATGCCACGGGCAGCGGATCGTATCGCCGACGACCAGCCCCTCCGCGAGCGGGCCGTGATAGTGCGTGCAGTGCGCGCTCACGGCGAAGTATTCGTCGCCGGAGCGGGCGAGGACGACCTCCTCGTCGCCGATCTTCCCGGCGATCCGGCCGCCATCGGGGAGGTCATCCACCTTCACGATCACGAGAGGCTCCCGCATAGGCGGAGGAACTCGGATCGCGTGTTGGCGTCGCTGCGCAGCGTGCCGAGCATGGCCGAGGTGATGAGCTGGCTGGTGGGCTGCTTCACGCCGCGGCAGCCCATGCAGAGGTGATGCGCCGCGACGACCACGCCGACGCCGCTCGCCTCGAGGTGCGTCTCCACGGCGTGCGCGATCTGCTGGGTCATCCGCTCCTGGATCTGCAGCCGCCGGGCGAAGCAGTGCACGAGGCGCGCGAGCTTGCTGATGCCGACCACCTTGCCCGGAAGATATCCCACATGGGCCACGCCGTGAAACGGCAGCAGGTGATGCTCGCAGGTCGAATAGAAGTCGATGCCGCGCAGGATGATCAGCTCATCGGAATGCTCGGCGAAGGTCGTGGCCAGGATGGCGGCGGGCGACTCGCCGTAGCCCGCGGTCATCTCCCGCAGCGCCTTCACGACGCGGGAGGGCGTGTCGCGCAGGCCGTCGCGGTCGGGATCCTCGCCGATCAGGCGCAGCAGCGTCTCGACCGCCTGTTCGCCGGCGGCGGCATCGTCATCGGGAAACGTCTTCAGGGCTCGCAGTTCCATACCGCATTGGAGTGCGCGAGGCGCGGATGGTGACAGCGAGCGGTCAGGCCACGGCCAGCCGCTCGAAGCGGTGCCGCCGCTTTTCCATCTCGATGCGGTTGCGCCCGCGCTCCTTGGCCCGGTAGAGCGCCTGGTCGGCGGCGTGGACGAGCTGCGCGGCGTCGGCGATCTCCGAGTGGGGGACGTTCGCCACGCCGGCGCTGATCGTGACCGGGATCTCCACGCTGCCGGTGCGCAGCGGTACGGAGGCGACGGCGACACGGATCTTCTCCGCCACCTGCAGAGCCTCCAGCAGCGGCGTCTCGGGCAGCAGGACGGCGAACTCCTCGCCGCCGATGCGGGCGACGAGGTCGGAGCTGCGCGTCTGGCGGGCGACGCAATGCGCGACGTCGGCCAGCACGACGTCGCCGGCGCCGTGGCCCCAGGTGTCGTTGATCGACTTGAAGTGATCGACGTCGACGATGATGAGCGACAGCGGCCGGCCGTAGCGGCGCGAGCGCTCGAACTGCACGGAGAGCTCCTTCTCGAACGCGCGGCGGTTGCGCAGGCCGGTGAGCGGATCGGTGACGGTCAGCTCCAGCAGCTTCTCCTGCAGCTCCACGATGCGCAGCCCGGCCCGGATGCGCGCCAGCAGCTCCTGCACCTGAAAGGGCTTGGTCACGTAGTCGTCGGCGCCGCAGTCGAAGCCTTCGAGCTTCGCCTCCTCGCTGTCTTCGCCGGTGAGCATGAGGATGTAGTTGTGAGGGAAGGTCCGGCGCGCCTCGCAGGCCAGCTCCAGGCCGTCGCCGTCCGGCAGCTTGCGGTCGAGCATGGCCATCTGCCAGCCGCCCCCCCGCAGCATCTTCCGCCCTTCTTCCACCGACCCCGCGCTGCGCACCTCATAGCCCGCGCGCCCGAGGTGTAATGCCAACATCCGCAAGACGTTCCGGTCATCCTCGACGATCGCCACCGTGTGCGGCATGTGCCTCGCTCTCCTTGGTGGTTCTAGTGCAAATAACGTGTCAAGAAAAGCAGTTGCTGGTTGCTAGTTGCTAGTTACTGGTAGGCGTCCGTGGCGGCGGGATCTACTAGCAACCAGCAACTAGCAACCAGCAACTCACAACCATGGGCACGCTTCCCGCAGTCCAGCCCGGCAGGAGGTAGAACGATGGGAAACCTGCTCTGGATCATCATCGTGATCCTGCTGATCCTGTGGCTCGGGGGCTTCGCGTTTCAGGTCGGCGGATCGCTGATCCACCTGCTGCTGGTGATCGCCGTGATCGTGCTGATCTTCCAGCTCATCACCGGCCGCCGGAGGCTTTGAACGCGGTCACCACGGCGGCGACGCGCGCGGCATCCACGGGCCGCTCGACGTCGCCGCCCTCCTTCACCGACGTCCCGACGATCGCGCCGTCCGCCTCGGCGAAGACGCCAGTGTTATCCGCCGTCAATCCGCTGCCGATGATGAGCGGGGCGTCGGGAACGGCGTTGCGGAGCATGGCCAGGCGCGCGGCGTCCGGCGCCACGCCCGTCTCCGTGCCGCTGACGATCAACGCGTCGGCCAGGCCGCGCAGGCGGAGGTCCTTCGCCGCCTGAACCGCATCGAGCGGCGCGAGCGGCACCGCGTGCTTGACGAAGTGATCGGCGAAGATCGCCACGTCCGGCGCGAGCGACGCGCGCAGCCGCAGCGTCTCCGCCGCCTCCCCTTCGATGATCCCCTGATCGGTGAGCATCGCCCCCGTATGCACGTTGACCCGGATGAACGCCGCGCCGGTGGCGGCCGCGATGGCTATGGCCGAGGAGGCGTCGTTGCGCAGGACGTTGACGCCGAACGGCAGCCGCACCTCCCGGACCACCTCCACGATCGCGCGGGTCATCGCGGCGACGGTGGACGGGGGAACGCGCGCGGCGAAGAACGGCCGGTCGCCGAAGTTCTCGAAGACGATGCCGTCCGCGCCGCCGGCGCGCAGCGCGCGGGCATCGACGAGCGCCGCCTCGATGACGTCATCGAGCGAGCCGGCGAAGAGCGGCGCGCCGGGCAGCGGACGGAGATGGACCATGCCGAAGAGCGCGCGGGAGGCGAAGCGGGAGGCGAAGGCGGCCCGGGTCAACACGCGCCAGTTATACTCCACGCCGCATGTCCGACCTGAAGCTCTTCAACACGCTCACGCGCGAGAAGGAGACGTTCATCCCTCTCGTGCCGGGCGAGGCGCGGATGTACTCCTGCGGTCCGACGGTCTACGGCCACCCGCACATCGGCAACCTGCGCACCTTCCTCTGGAGCGACCTGCTGCGCCGCTACCTCGAGTTCCGCGGGCTGCGCGTGCGGCAGATCATGAACATCACCGACGTCGAGGACAAGATCATCCGCAACGCGAACGCGGCGGGACAGGACATCTTCGTCTACACCCAGCCGTTCATCGACGCCTTCCACGCCTCGCTGGCCGAGCTGCGCATCCGTCCCGCCGACGCCTACCCGCGGGCCACCGATTACATCCCGCAGATGGTCGAGCTGGTCGGCCGGCTCACCGAGCGCGGTCACACCTACGCTGCCGACGGCTCGACGTACTTCCGGGTGGGGACGCTGCCGGATTACGGCAAGCTCTCGCGCATCGAGGTCGACACCACGAGCGAGTTCTCGCGCATCGAGTCGGACGAGTACGAGAAAGAGAGCGCGCGCGACTTCGTGCTCTGGAAGGCGAAGAAGGAGAACGAGCCGTCGTGGCAGACGACGCTCGGCGAAGGCCGCCCCGGCTGGCACCTGGAGTGCTCGGCCATGTCGATGGGCCTCCTCGGCGAGACGTTCGACATCCACACCGGCGCGGTCGACCTGATCTTCCCCCATCACGAGAACGAGATCGCCCAGAGCGAGGGGGCGACGGGCAAGCCGTTCGTCCGCTTCTGGGTCCACGGCGAGCACCTGAACATCGACGCGCAGAAGATGTCGAAGTCGGTGGGAAACATCTACACCCTCGCTGAGATCAAGGCGATGGACTACCCGCCGCTCGCCCTCCGCTACGCGCTCCTCTCCGTCCCTCACCGGACGAAGCTGAACTTCACCACGCAGTCGCTCGATGATGCGAAGCAAGCCCTGGCCCGCATCGAGCTGTTCCTCCTCCGGCTGGAGGAATTGTCCAAGTCCGCGCCGCATGATGCGAAGCACTCCGACGGTCACGCCGACGAGCTGATCGGCCGCTTCCTGGCCGACTTCCGCGAGGCGATGGACGACGACCTGAACACCGCCGGCGCCCTCGGCGCCCTCTTTACGCTGATCCGCGACGGCAACACCGCCATCGACGCGGGCCGCATCACCGCCGGCGACGCCGAGGGGCTGCGGACCGCGCTCAAACAGATCGATCCCGTGCTGGACATCTTCCCCGCCCGCGAGCAGAACCTCGACGCCGAGATCGAGCAACTGATCGAAGCCCGCCAGGCCGCCCGCAAGTCCCGCAACTTCGCCGAAAGCGACCGGATCCGGGACGAGCTGCTGGCAAAGGGGATCATCGTGGAGGACACGCCGGGCGGCGTTCGCTGGCGGCGTCGCTGACGCTCCGCCGCCGCTCACGCCGAATTGAGAATTGAAAATTGAAAATTGAGAATGGCTGCGCAATGACCGACGACACTTTTCTCAATTCTCAATTCTCAATTCTCAATTCTGGCGGCCCGAAGGGACGCGCATGATCGCCTATCTCCAAGGCACCCTGAAACGCCTCGAAGCGACAAGCGCGTTGATCCTCGTCAACGGCGTCGGCTACGAGGTCCACATCTCCTTGCAGACCTACTACCGTCTGGAGGGAACGAGAGAGGCGGCGCTGGAGGTGTACACGCATGTCCGCGAGGACGCGCTCTCGTTGTACGGGTTTGCCACGGCGGAGGAGAAGATCGCGTTCGAGAAGCTGATCTCCATCTCCGGGATCGGGCCGACGCTGGCGCAGAAGATCCTCTCCGGGATCGACGCGCCGGACCTCGCGGACGCGGTGGCGCGGGGCGATGCGCGCAAGCTCTCCTCCATCCCCGGCGTGGGGAAGAAGACCGCCGAGCGGATGTGCCTCGAGCTGCGGGACAAGCTCGTGCTCACCGATGCCCAGCGCGCCGCGGCCCCCGCCGCCCCCCGCCCGGCGAGCATCGACGACGACGTGATCTCGGCGCTGGTCAACCTCGGCTACAAGCCGGCATCGGCGGAGAGCGCCGTCGACGGAGCGCGCAAGCAGCTCGGCGCGGAGGCGGAGTTCTCCGCCCTGCTCAAGGCAGCCCTGCGGCAGTTGACGAAGTAAGGCGTTACAATCGGCCGTCCTTCCGGCCATGAGCGTCAACTGGAAACGGGTCGCCGTCGCGGTACTCGTGATCGTCGCGTTCGCCGTGGCGGCCTGGCTGCTCCGGGGCGAACGAAGCTACGTCGTAGTCGCCCTCATCGCCGCGCTGGTCGGCGTGGGCGAGCTCGTCTCCCGCTACCGCGACGCGCCGGAGCGGGCCATCGTCACCCGGCCGGCGCTGGTCTACGTCCTGATCAACGTCGCGGCGGGCGTCGCGGCGCTCTATCTCGTCGACCAGTTCGGCCTCTTCGAGGGCGACAAGGCGGCGAACGTGAAGAAAGTCCTGCTGGCCGGCTTCGGGGCCATGGCCTTCTTCCGCACCGCGCTTTTCACCGTGCGCGTCGGTGACCAGGACGTAGCGGTCGGGCCGATCGCCTTCCTGCAGGTCGTGCTCCACGCCGCCGACCGCGCCGTCGACCGGATGCAGGCCCGCTCGCGGGCCACGCGCGTGGGGGAGCTGATGTCGGACGTCGACTTCGACAGCTCCTACGAGGCGCTCTCCGTCTTCTGCCTCGCGCTCATGCAGAACCTGACGCCCGAGGAGCAGGCAGCGCTCGGCGAGCAGGTGAAGAAGATCGCCGCATCGACGGAGATGGACACCCGCTCGAAGGCCATGACCTTCGGCCTGCAACTGATGAACGTCGTGGGCGACGCGGTGCTCGACGCGGCCATCGACTCCATCGCCGCCCGCGACGCGGCGGCCGTCGACGTCTCCCCTCCCACGGCGGCGGTCACGGCCGGGGCAACGCAGCAGTTCATCGCCACGGCGCGCGACGCGCGAGGCGAGGAGATCGTCCACAAGCAGGTGACATGGGCCACGGATGCCGCGGGCGTGGCCACGGTCGACGGGGCCGGACGGGCGCGCGCGGTGGCGGCGGGAAGCGCGACGATCACGGCCACCACCGCGGACGGCGCCCGCGGCGCGGCGACGCTGACCGTCAACTGAGGAGCGAGATCGCGCTGTCGCAGTTCGGACCGGGTGTCACGTACTCGTCCGGCGAGGTGCCGGCGATGCGCACCGCATCGAGCTTCTGCAGGTCGGCGATGGCCTTGCCGAAGTTGACGATGTCCAGCCCGGCCTTGTCGATCAGCGCCTTGACCGGAATCGTCCGCTCCTCCATCACGATGCGCAGGATGATGCCCGCCGGCTTGCCGGTCGACTCGGCTGCTGCCGCGGCGGCGGCCACCGGCGCCGCTGCCGGAGCCTGCCGGGACACGGCCGAGGACTTGTTGTTGACGGTATCGAGAAATGTCCCGAAGCTGTTGATGTTGCGCTGGGGCTTCATGACGGAATTCAGATTATCACGCCTCTCCCATCCCGACCGCGTGGTCCTCGCGCTCGCGGCGCTGGCCGTGCTCGCGGCCGCCGTCGCCGCGCGCATCCCGCTGTCGAGCGCGCCTCCGCTCTGCTGGAGCGTCGTCCTCCTCGGGCGGGAGTGTCCGGGCTGCGGACTGACGCGCAGCTTCGCCGCCATCGGGCGCGGCGACGTGCAGCGGGCGAACGCGCTCAATCCCCTCGGGCCGATGCTCTTCGCCTGGGCCGTCGCGGTGATCGGCATCCGTCTGGGGAAGATCGCCGCGCCGCGCTTCCGCTGGTGGGGAGAGCTCGACGCCGGCCTGGCCGGCGCGATGCTCCTCGCCGTCATCGTCCGGGCGCTGCTCTTCTACCTTGGCTGAGGAGCGAGTCGAGGCTCCAGATGCCCGAGCCGCGGGCGAAGACGTAGAGGAAGAAGAAGCAGTACAGCACCGCCGCCTCGCCCTTGTTCGCCACCGGGTTCCATCCTTTCGGCCAGTGGGCCATGAAGAAGGCCACGGCCATCTCGCCGGAGGCGATGAACGCCGGCCAGCGGGCGAAGAGGCCGAGGGCGATCAGCAGTCCGCATACGAGCTCGATGATGCCGGAGACTCCGAAGATCGAGGCGATGGGCGGATGCATGTCCGATGGGGGCCAGCCGAGGATTTTCTGCGAGCCGTGGATGGCGAACATCAGGCCGGCCATGATGCGCAGGAGGGCGAACGCATAGGGCTCGAATCGGTTGCTCATGCCGGCCGGAGGCGTACACGACGCATGCCGGATTCAGCCATGTTCCTGGATTGCTCTTTGCGTAGAGAGAGCAAATCGGGGCCATGGAGACCCCTGGGAGGAAAGAAAGACATGAACAACAAACATCACCTTCTTGCAGTCCTTGCGGTTTTCATCCTGTCGCTGGGCCTGTTCGGCTGCGCCCATCACGACACGACGACCGCGCAAGCCGCTTCGGGCTCGACGACCCCGGGCAATGATCCGTACAACGGTTCGTCCACCGTCCAGTCAGCCTCCGGCTACGCGTCGACCATCGGCGTGGCCGATCCGAACGCCACGAACGGCAGCAGCAGCGGCAGCAACGCCCAGTCCCCGTCCAGCGCGACGATGGGCGGCACGAGCACCAGCAGCGGCACGACGGCCAGCGGGTCCACCAGCTCCAATACGGGGAGCGCTTCGACCTACGGCACGACCGGCACGAGCAACACGGGCAGCATGAGCAACACGGGCAGCATGTCGAGCAACAGCAACACGAACTACGGCACGACCGGCACGAACAACTCGAACTTCTCCGGCACGACCACCAACACCACCAGCGTCAGCGGCACGAGCGGCACCAGCGCCTCCGGGTCGACCGACACCACGGCCATGACCGAGTCGACGATGAGCCGCAACAACACGACGTCGTCCTCGAGCTCCAGCTCGCTGAACACGAACAACAACACCCGCAGCACGAGCGGCAGCGGAACGATGACCAGCTCCAGCACGGGCAACGACCAGTCGATGAACCAGTCGACGGACCAGTCGGATACCTCCGGCACCACCACCACCCATCATCGGCGCATGAGGAAGGACTAACCACTCTCATCCGCCCTTCGGGCACCTTCTCCCCGCCCGCGGCGGGGAGAAGGCCACGAACATGCGACGACTTCTTCTCGCGCTTCTCCTGGCCACGGCCACCGCCGCCGCGGCGCAGCAGTTGCCGCCCAAGGTGCTGCTGGCGGCCGCCTGGCCGGAGAATGAGAAGGCGAAGCTGGCCGACCTCGGGCGGGGCATCGGCATCGTCTTCAGCCCCGACCTCTCCGTCCCGGGCAACTGCCGCTTCTATGAGGCCCTCGGCTTCGCCTGCTTCGACGACGCCGACTGGGCCCGCGTGCTGGACGGCATCCATGCCTTCAACGCCGCCCACGCCGACCGCCGCATTGCCACCCTGATCCTCGAGATGCACGGCACGAACGGCAACGGCCTCAAGCTCCAGCGAAGCTACGACCCGAAGGCCGACCGCTCCTACGTCTCCGTCGGCGGGCTGCAGGAGCGGCTCGATCCGGAGGGCGTCCGCTTCCTGATCATCAGCGCATGCAACTCCGGCCGCCTGCTGCGCCCCTCGATCATCGCCGCCCTCGATCCCGACAACGGCGACAAGCTCTTCCTCCCCGCCACCCGCGGCATCCTCAATGCCAGCGATGCGTGGCGGCCGGGGCAGAGCCGGAGCACGATCCTGACGCCGGGGGCGAGCCACATCGAGACCAGCCTGGCCGCGCGGGTGCGCGAGCTGAGCCCGGCCGTGCGCAAGGCCATCGCCGCCGCGGCTAAGGCGCGGGGCATCCGCATGCCAGATGAATTCGCAGTCTCCGACATGCTCATGCAGATGGTTTTGCGGGACGAAAACGTCGACCTGCAGCTCGGCCGGCACACGGAGGAACTTTCTCGCGTCATGCAACCTCAGGCGCACAGCGAGGAGCTTTTCCGGCGCTTCGCAGCCCACCTCGACCGTGTTGCGTCGGGCGGAAAAGTTATTTACGCCGAGCGCAAATTTCCCTCTGCCGGCTCGGTCCGCTAGAGCATTTTTCTTCTACTTACGTTGGTACCTTTGTTGCTCATGGCGTTTGCGCGTCACGCAAACATTTGCGCACGTCATCCAACGTCATTGAAGAAGGAAGAGCCTGCCATGAGGAGGAGAGCAGCAGTTCTCATCACCGGCGGCGCGGGGTTCATCGGCTCGCATCTGGCCGATGCGCTCCTGCAGCGCGGTGATCGGGTCCGGGTCCTTGACAACCTCGATCCCCAGGTCCACGGCGATGAGCAGCGCCGCCCGGACTATCTCGACCCGGAAGTGGAGGTCGTGCAGGGCGACGTGCGCGACGCGGAGGCGGTGGCCCGCGCGCTGGAAGGCATCGACACCGTCTTCCACCTCGCGGCCTGCGTCGGCGTCGGCCAGTCGATGTACGAGGTGGCCCGCTACACCGACGTGAACAACCGCGGCACGGCCGTCCTCCTCGAGGCCCTCATCCGCAAGCCGGTCGAGCGCCTGGTCGTCGCCTCCAGCATGAGCATCTACGGCGAGGGGCTGTACACCGACGCCGCCGGCACCGTGACCCAGGGCGCCGAGCGCTCGCTCGAGCAGCTCAAGGCCCGGCAGTGGGAGGTCACCGACGCCGCGGGCAACCCGCTCACCCCCATCCCCACCCCCGAGACCAAGCCGCCCTCGCTCGCCTCCGTCTACGCCCTGAGCAAGTTCGACCAGGAGCGGCTGGCGCTGCTCGTCGGGCGGGCGTACAACATCCCTACCGTCGCCCTCCGCTTCTTCAATGTCTACGGCACGCGCCAGGCGCTGTCGAATCCGTACACCGGCGTGCTGGCCATCTTCGCCTCCCGCCTGCTCAATGATCAGCCGCCGCTGGTCAACGAGGATGGAAAGCAGCGGCGTGACTTCGTCAGCGTGCTGGACGTCGCCCGGGCCTGCATCCTGGCCATGGAGAAAGCGCCCGACGTGGCCGGCCAGGTCTTCAACGTCGGCAGCGGCCGCAACTACACCGTGCTCGAGGTCGGTCGGCGCCTGGCCGACGTCCTCGGCAAACGGCTCGAGCCGGAGATCACCGGCAAGTACCGCGTCGGCGACATCCGCCACTGCTTCGCCGACATCTCCCTCACCCGCGACCTCCTCGGCTACGAGCCGAGCGTCGCCTTCGAGGACGGCATCATCGATCTGGCCCAGTGGCTGGAGGGGCAGATCGCCGTCGACCGCGTGCAGCAGGCCGCCGCCGAGCTCTCCGCCAGGGGGTTGACGGTATGAGCGGCTACACGCTGATCACCGGCGGCTGTGGCTTCATCGGCACGAACCTGGCGCACCGCATCCTCTCCGGCGGCGGACGCGTCGTCCTGCTCGACAACCTCTCCCGCCACGGCGTGGAGCGCAACCTGGAGTGGCTGCGCGCGACGCACGGCGATCGGGTCACGGCGCGCATCGCCGACGTGCGCGACGCGGCCGCGGTGCGCGAGGCCGTGCG
>DATEOX010000314.1:0-12548 GCA_035273585.1 Thermoanaerobaculia bacterium | reverse complement strand
CGCGGCTGCCGCGTTCACACCGCTCGGCCTCACGTTGCGCGAGATTTCCGTTCCGTCGGTAGGGATACGCGGATATGCGCAGCTGCGGGGCTTCCTATACTGCGTCGCAGCAGCGGCGTGGATGTACATGGTGAACGCTCGGTCCCTTATCGTTACAGAGTGCGGTCCGACCATGTACCAGCCAATGTTTTCACCCCTCGATTCTGTGACCATGACAACACATCCCGTCGTGCTCCGGCACGCTAAGACAGTCATCGAAACCATTCTCGGCCGACCAATAACACTCCTCACACCATTCGAGGATTTCACCAAAGCAGAGGTGATGGCGATTTGCCCTCGGCCAGATCTCATTCCGCAAACGCACTCCTGCATCAGTCAGCGGTTTGGTTCCCATGACGGCACGTGCTTCGGCTGTGTCATCCGCAGGCTTGCAGGTATCGCCGCAGGCATCCCAGACGTGGAGTACTCCCGCGATCCGATTTCCGATGAAAGCGCGGCTGCCGGCAATTTATTGTCGCTTTTCACCTATTGCCATGATCTACTTACGGCCTACGGATCAATGGAGCAGTTTGAGATTGCAAAGATTGAGCGATATCGGAAGCACGACCTCTTTCAACGCTTTGCTCTGGATCAGTTTGCCGCCATACATGACCTTCTCACAAGAAAACAGCGGGTGCGGCCCGCCATCGTGCGGATGTATGACAACGTGGTTGCTGCCGTAGGCGTGTTCGCCCTCGAGGCACGTCTACACGCACTTCGGTCCTTCGATGTCCGTATCGAATGGCATCGCACACCTCCTATCACGTAGCCTGAGTATTCAGGCACGTGCGGCTTACTCCCCCGGATGGCGTGCAGTTGTTCCGACTTGGGCAGATGTCGGGCTAGAGGCAGCGCGGTGTCGCGTCTCTGGTGTAAATTTTCTGCCCAAGCATCTGTGCATTGCGGTTTGTGGTACGGGAGCGACGGAGTACCGTCACGTCATGGATGGCCGCGACACCCCGAGAAGAAAAAGAATCGGGGACCAGAGTTCGAATTCTCGACGACCCACACCGCCGCGGCCGTCCAGCTTTCCCACACCGCTCGAAGCGTTCATCCAGTCGCGCGAGATCAAGCCGGCGCACCTCGCGATGGAGTCAGGCTACTCCCGCCAGCACCTCCTCCGGGTCCGCATGGGGCGAATGGAGCCGACCAGGTGCTGCATCGTGGCGATCGTACGGGCGGCACGGAAGCTGTCGCGCGAAGCGGTGCGGCCGCCGCCCGGAGCGCGTTCAGATCCATCGTTGGGGACGGAGTACTCTTCGAAAGGTGCGAGGGCCATTCGTTGCCGTCGACGAGCGAGGTCGCGAAACGGCGCAGTGCCGCCTCAGCCGTCGTGGTCACGAGTAGCTCTTCGAAACCCTCGTACGGCGACTCGAAGAGCTCACACCCCGATGCCTCGATCGAAGCCCGTGAAGCTTCTGTCTGCTTGTCGCATACCGCGAACACACGCTTTCCGAGCGATGCGAAATGAGTCGCCAGCGGAGCAATCTTCGATTCCCCGCCAGCATCCAGCGGCGCCACGCCTATCGCCTCAAGACTCTTGTATCCCTCTTCTCCCAACTCGGAAAGGCGCCGTGCGGCTGCGATCAAAGCATCGTATTCCGTTCGCCCCTCGGCGAGGAGTACGTGACGCGCCAAGAGTGCTTCCGCGAACCGCTTGCGGAACTCCTCGCGATACTGTTTTGGTTTGACGTTTGGGGGATAGGTAGAAGGAATCGCCACGAGTTCGCCCTTGTCGCGCCGCAGGACGAGCACCTCCTCGGGTGCAAATTCTTCGAGGACATACGGTGAGTGCGATGAGAAGATCGCCTGCGCAGACCGTCGCCGAATGCTGTCGACGATTCGTTTCTGCGCGTGCGGTGGAATCGCAATCTCCGGCTCTTCCATCGCGAAGATGACGTTCTGCTTCAACTCGGCAATCAGTGAAAGCAGTGCGAGCACTAGCGCGTTGACCGTGCCGGTACCTTGATGTGCGAACGGTGCCGAATATTCGGACCCGTCGTCCCGGAGGGCGCCCGTGCCCATGAACACCGAAACGGCAGATCGGAGGCTTTCTCGGGTAAGCTCGGATACGCGCATGCGCGGCTTGTCGACCCATTCGGATGGAACATAGGAACGGGCAGACTCTTGGACTGCAGCAAGTAACTCGGTTATGCCCAACTCGGGGTTCGCACCGACCGGCAGCGCGGTAAGCTCGCCGAGCAGCTGTTCCCACATCTGGAGGCGCTTCTCCTGCAATCGCAGGATGACATCGAGCAGCGAGCCTCGCTCCAGACTCAGCGCACGTCTGCCGGTCCGTAAGGTGCGGAGAAAGAGAAAACCGCAGAGCCTTTTGTCGGAGAGCCGGAAGATGTCTTTCTCACCATCGTCCCGAACAGGAGAGGAGTAGAACGTCTGACCCTTGAAGTCGTCTTCATCGAAATCGTACTCGCCGCGAAACTCCACCCGGAGGGCCGCGCCGACATCGCCGGCATCCGTGCGCTCGGGCGGCCCTTCGATCATCGTTTGTGTTGTGGTGTCCCACCATTCGAGATGGTCTCGGAAGTGGCGCGTCTGGTCGTCATTGAGATCGGTGACGACGACCTCGACGCGGATAGGGACGGCATCAGCATCCCGGATGTACGTGCCCGCGTAGAAGTCGTGTTCGTTGACCGGCGGACGCCGCGACAGTCGTTCCGGTCCCAGCACGAGGTCAATCGCTTCGAGCAGTGTCGACTTTCCCGTGTTGTTGTCTCCTACGAGCACTACGCGCGGCGGCAGCAACACCCGCGCTGTGCGGATGCCGCGAAAGTTTTCCACCTCCAGACGAGCGATCCTCATGGCGTAATCCTTGTGGGCGTGATCGGTTTCGGTCGAACATCGGACCCATCCAGAACGACCCTTTCCCACCAATTCTGACACCCTCGCGGAGGATAAGTGGCGTTGCGCGCTGCGATAGAACTAATCCGCAGCTCCGGCACCTCGATCACACTCACTCCCCAGGCAGTCCTCCTTCTGAGAATTGAAATCTTCCGGAGTGCTATCTTTCTCGCGCCAGGAGTGGCCCGGGCTGACCCGCCGGATCGGGTCAAGCGGGGACAACGAACCTGCCCGCACGGAGGTTCGACATGGAACAATCGTTCACGCCCGATCCGAACTACTGCTACACGGTGAAGGAGCTGGCCTTCCTCTGGAACATGTCACCCGAATCCATCCGCCGCTTGTTCGATCGCGAGCCGGGCACCCTGATCTTTCGGATACAGGCGACCGGCCGCAGGACATACCGGAACATTCGGATCCCCGGAGAGGTCGCCCTTCGCGTACAGAACCGGATGACGGTAGTCGCTCCCGTGACACGCCAAGCCTGGCGGCGCTGAGACAGGCACCAAGCCGTCGGCGGCCACTCGTCGGCGGCTCCTCCAGGAAAGGGTCGCCCTTCATGGGTAGTTCGCAACGTGAAAAGCCGCTGGAGCCGGTGGGCTCGCGCGCTGCGGCCCTCGTCTGGCCGCCGTTTCCGTGCCCGAACTGCGACGAGCCGGTACCTGACGCCCGGCTTTTCTGCTCTGAGCTCTGCCGCGAGGAGGCGAAATACGTCCGCTACTACCGCACGAAGATCGACGACGGCAGCATCGTCCAGGCGGACATTCGGGACGCGTTGCGGATGCGCCTCGCGCACATCCTGGCGGGCGGCTACCATGCTCGTCTCCGGCAGGTCCCAGTTGATGTTCGCCGGGCGGTAATCGAACGAGATGGCGGCCGATGCCGCGCGTGCGACGCGCCGGGCGAGGAGATCGATCACATCCGCGGCAGCAAGAATGATCTATCCAATCTCCAGCTTCTCTGCGTCGACTGCCACTGGAAGAAGACAACGCGCAGGATGCATCGCATCTCAGCAAAGTCGCACCCGGAAGAATGGGCCAAAGCCAACGCGCTCGTTGCACGCGTCCAGGCGGTCGAACCTATACGGCTTTGTGACGATCCGAGCTGGGAACGGCGTTCGCGAACGATCCAAGCGAGACGCAGGCGGTCGCTCGCGTTCTTTTCCCGATCGCAGTGAGCGAATCGCTCAAGTTCCGCGAATTCGCGCCGAAGGTCGAGCCCCTTCCCGCCCTCGCGCGCGCTCCCTACCTTCGGAGCATGAGCATCGATCCTCACTTCACGCGCTCACTACTCCGCCTCCGCGACTTCGAAGCGCTTGCCTTCATCGGGCGCGGCTTCGAAGTGGCGCAGTACCAACTTCACGAGGCGGTCTTCCGCGAACGGGCGCCGAACGTGGTGTCGCGTTTCGTGCAACGCGCTATCCGGCACGGCTTGCTTCGCGCCGAGCGGCTCCATGGCATCGGGATGAACCGCCTCCGCCTCACGAGCGCAGGCCGTGACATCGTGATCGCGCGCGGCGTCGCGACGGCCGACGAGCTCTTTGCTCCTGCGCGGGCGGTCGCCCTCAAGGATCTCGCGCACACACTGGCCATCAACGACCTGGCCGTCGCGCTGAGGCAGCTTCCCGCGCTGCCAGCGCGCATCCTTCCCGCCTGGTTCCTGGCCCGGCAGCTCGGCGGGGCGGCGGAGGTGATACCCGACCTTCTCGCCGTCTGGATGAAGAAGAGCCGCTCTGGCCTCCGTCTCGCCTGCGAAATCGACCTTGGCGCGGAGCGCCTCGCCGGCGTCTTCCTTCCGAAGCTCGAACGCCTCATCACGTCTCTTGATGAAGATGGAAGCGCCGCAGGCATCCTTATCCTCACTAGAGGCGATAGGCGGCTGCAGCTCCTCGCGGACTTCGCTGCGAGAACTCCGATTCCGGTAATGCCCTTCCTTCTTCCAGAGACAGGCGGACCAGACCGCATCCGGAAGCTCCGGGAGATCATCTCGGTCGATTGAGTCGCATCAGCGCTCCTTGTTGATAAGCGTGGCGATCGCCTGAACGGCAACCAGGCATCAAATCAACAAGTTACGGTTCAGAAAGTGTGGATTCGTCTCCACAATTCGACTCAACACTTCCTTCGCTGCTGGTACTGCGCTCTGACGCATCCTGAAGCTCTTGCGCGTAGAAGAGAACATCATCCTCTTCCTTTAATGGAACTTCGGAACGCATGCGTAGTACACCGCCGCCTGGCAACGTGCCAACGACGTTCATGGGAAGCTCGGGCATCTCACCTTTGATCGGAAGCGCCGATTCCTCTTCGCCAAAAAAGCCGATCACCCGGATGTTCTGATTCCATTCGAGTGCCCACGACCACACATCGGCTTCGGGAGAGCGCCTGATCGCAATGCGGAAAAACCCCGACGCGAACGTACCAACAGCACGGGGAAGCCACGAAAGTACGCGATGCATGAACCACATCTGCACCGGGTTGCTCCAGTCGGATCGGGGTGCATAGGTAATCGGGAAGAAACCGCCGGGCCAAAACCCGCCGCGGTCCTCGGCAAAGTCGTACGTGAGGGCGTAGAAAAAGCCGCTTAGCTGGTATTGGGCGAGAAGGAAGATCCGTTCATCATCAAGCTGCGGCGGACCAACCGTGGTAACGGACATCTTGAGACCCGGCAGCGGAAAGCCTTCGAAGGTCTGCGTCACAGAACTCTGCGCCACCGGCTTGCCTGTCTGTCGGCTGCGGCTTCGCGCTGCCTTCCGAACCGCTTCGTCCGCCACGGAAACGTTACGGTCGCCGTAGCTCCGGGCAGCATCCGGCAGCATCGTGATCGCGGAGATATCGTCCTCAAGGTCCGATTTCCGGTTGTTGCATACTTCGCATGCCCTGAAGATCAGGTTCGGACTGCCATCGAGTGATCCCGTGGGTACGAATCTCCGCCCGACTACATGCTCCTTGTTGGCCGTCGCGGCTGCGAGATCCGATCCGCAGTACGGGCACGTGCGGTTGCGCCTTGGTCGCTTCAGTAGGTCATGGGTAGTTGCCATCGGCCAGCGTAAACACGTTGCCGAGCCCCGCCGTTCCCTCTCATTCGTCTGGCTGCTCGTCCGTCTTCGCGACATCCCTGAGGAGCTTCCGCAACTCGTCGCCTGGCGACTGGTTCCGCTGCCGTCCCCGAGTCGGTTTCGCGAGAGGAGGCTTGATAGGTAGTGAAGGTGCCTCTCTCGGAGTCGCCGCTGCCGGGTCTGACACCGCCGGTGGTGCCGCATACCGCTCGTGAGACAGGGCGGCGATCCGCTGCCGCCGTACCGTAGCTGTCGCCGCATCGACCGCCGCCGGCACCCGCGTCCTCACGTTGAAGTTATGGTCCGCCCGGTCGATCCGGCAGATGGCCTCGCCGACGCCGAGGCTCGTGAGGGCCTGCGCGTCGAAGGAGGCGAAACCGTCCGCGAGCTTCTTCGCGTCGTCCTCGCCTACCCGGAAGACGACGCGCGTCGCGGCGTTCGCGAGGAGCGCCGAGGCGACCGCGGCATCCGCTTCGTAGACGGGTCGAAGCGACTGGTGCGCGGCGGTAAGGCCCAGGCGGTACTTCCGCGTACCGGAGAGGATGCCCGCGACGGAGGGCGTCACGAGATCCTGGAATTCGTCGATCACGAGGTCGAAGTCGCGGCGGGCCTCGCGGGCGAGCTCCTGGCGGGAGAGCGCCGCCTGGTGGAACTTGGCGACAAGGAGGCTGCCGAGGAGCGCGGCGTTCTCGGCCCCGACCGCGCCCTGGGCGAGCTTCGCGAGGAAGATGCGGCTCCGGTCCATGATCTCGCGGAAGTCGAGGCGGCTCTCCCGCTGGCCGAACATCGCGCGCAGGGGCTTCGGCCTGAGGAAGCCGTCGAGGCGCGTGAGGATCGGGCCGGCGGGTTTGCCGACGAGAAGCGGGAACTCCTTCGTCCAGTAGTAGACGACCTCCTCGTCCTCGACCGTCCCGAGGAACTTGCGGCGGTAGTCCGACTCGATCAAGAACCGGCGGAGGTCGTGGAGGGTCCCGCCCTCCTTCGAAGTGAGGAAGGCCTGGATGGCGTTCGCGAGCACGGCCTGCATCTGGTCGCCCCAGGTGGTCGAGAGGCGGCGGAAGATACCGACGAGATCCGAGGCGAGGAGCGTGGCTTCGAGCTCCGAGTGCGCGTCGAGGACATTGAGGCCGACCGGATGCGCGGCATCCGCGGCGTCGAGGAAAATGACATCCTTTGCCCGGCCGTCCGGGATGCGCCCGAGGACTTCGTCGATCAGGTCGCCGTGCGGATCGAGGACGCCGACGCCTCGGCCTTGCGCGACGGACTGCAGGATGAGGTCGAGGAGGAAGGTGCTCTTCCCCGTGCCCGAGGCGCCGATGACGTGCATGTGCCGCATGCGTTCCTCGGCCGAGAGTCCGACCGTCATCGTCTCCCCGGCGTGCTCATTCACTCCCAAGGCGATCGGTTGGCCGACGCTCGATCGCGGCGCGGCCTTCGTGCGCCGCACGCGGCGAAGGAGCTTCGGCGAGACGACGGAGGCGGAGGGCGGATGGACGAGGCCCACCAGCTCGCCCGAGGAGAGGAGCATGCCGCTCCGGTGCGAGGTGCGGCTGAGGAGATCGGATTCGAGGTCGACGTCGCGCTCGTTCGGCGCGACCGTGAGGTCGTTCCCGTCCTCGCGGCCGAAGTGGCCCAAAGTGCCCGCGAGCTGGCGGAGGAGGAGCGCCGCGCGTCCGGAGGTCGGTGACGAGGTGGCCAGGCGGATGACAGTCGCGAAGAGCGGATGGGTGACCTTCTCCCACGCGAGCTTCGTGAGTTCCGGCGCGTCGACAAAGAACGCCCCGCCCTCGCCGTCCGTCGTCGCCCGCCGGACGCTCGACGCCCAATCCTCTCGCACGGGCTCGAAGAGCACCTGGAGGACCGCGACCTCGTCGCCCGTGAGGTTGCCGAGTGCGCCGATCGTCGCGATCAAAGGATCGGGATCGGCGCGGAGAAATGTGCGAAGCGGCAGCATGAACTCCCGCGCCAGGGCGCACTCGATGATGGCGACGCGCCCGGGCGATGCGGACCAGACGTGCTCGAGATACCCGGAGGACTCCGCGACGCTGGCGGCCGGGAAGAACGCCCGTAGTTCCTCGGTCACGAGCGAAGCATCTTCCCTGCGTGTCGCGCACTGCACCGTGATCCGCTCGGCCGTCGCGACGAGCTCGAAGGCGATCGGCTCGCGACGGCCGCGCAGGGAGAGGAGGAAGGCCTCAGCGGCTTCCCGATCGAGCTTCGTACCCTCGGGCAGCGCGAGCGCGAATTCCACGAGATCGCCGCTCTCTTCGGCGTATTCGGGCTCGGTCTCTTCCTCTTCGTGCCGCGGAAGCGCCGGCGGTGTGGGTTCCTCCCGCCCGAGGAGGCGGTCGAGAAAGGTGCTGACGCTCGTCTGCATGCGGCCGTCGTCGCGCGGCTCTGGACGGGCCGCGAAGTGACCGGGGAACGGCCGGAAGGGCGGCTCCAGGCGGACGCACTCGCCCCACTGAAGAAGCCCTCTCCCGCGCATCTCCCACGCATAGAACCGACGGGTCAGCTCCTCGGTGAGCCACATGGATTACTTGAGAATCTTGTTCAAGGTCGGCGTCCGCTGCGTGTCGGAGAGTGCTCGGATGCCTTTGGCGGTCGTCATCGCGTCGACAACTTCGAGCACCGCGGAGTGAATAGCCTCCTGGAACATGAGACGAGTATCCACCCGGTAGTAGGTATCCCGGAAGAAGAGAAGCATGAGAAGAGCGCCGAGGTACGGAATCCCGAGGAGGCAGCCGCGCATGCAGCCGGCGTCCTCGACGAGCCACCAGGAGACGAAGGAGCCGTCGGCGAAGGGCGCGCCGCAGATGTCGAAGTAGTACTCGTTCCGTTTCGCGCGAAGGTAGAGACGCTGCGCGGAGCCGATAGCACCCTCGGAGAAGTAGGTGCCGGAGATGTGGACCCCGGCGATGTTCTTCCGCTGGATCGCCTGGGCCACGGCTTCGTAGAACTCGGAGGGGACTACGGAGAGGCCGGAGATGGACTGGTGCCAGTGGGAGTGGATGAATGGTTCGGACATGGGGCAGATCTCCTCTCTTCCGGCGGAGCCGGTTTGTGAGAAGAGAGGGACACAATTGCGGTTTCTCCCTGTTGCGGCGTCAAAGTCGAACTCGGTCGCCCGCACCGCGTCCAGGTAACTACCGGCGCAGTGGCGGCGAACAGCGACAGCGGCACCCGCCACGTCTCGAGATTGCACTTGGTGATGTTGCGCAGCGCAACCGCGGAATCATCGAGGGCGCGGGAGTACGCCTTCAGCGCTCTGGGATTCTCGTGGAGGATATCGGCATTGCTGACCGTGTGCCGGAACTCCGAGGCGGTTGATGGTCGGCTGTTCCTCCTTCCAACAGCGTGGACTGTCCGACTGGCTGCACTGACGCCGCTAATTCGGCACAGGCGCGCTGCGGGTCGACTACTCGTCCGTGGCCGCGCGCGTTCGGGCGTTATAGAATGATCGCCTTCACATGTCAGCGGAACATTCCGGACGACCGGGCGCCCTGTCGGAGCCTCCGCTTGCCGCCAGCACGAGTCAAGCGACCACAGACGGCGCGTCATCAAGGACGACACCTACGCCACCGCCGCGCGCGAAGCAAGGATTACTTCCCAACTTCATCCTTCTCGTCGTTCTTGTGGTCGCGGCGAACGTATGGAGCATCGTGCATCTCGACGTGGACGTCACTAAGCTCGTCGCCGTCGAGATGTTCCTGTCGGTGCCGGCGGCGCTGATCACGCGGATTCGCCGCGGGGAGAGGAAGCGGCTTGAGGAGTTCATCAACCGCGGCGTCAACGCGCTCCTCAGCCGGGAGTTCATCGCAGCAGGGTGGGCGGTGTTTCTCGGCATCGCGTCGTTCATCTCCGCAGCGATCATCACCGGCAGCGGCGCAACGTCCGTCTGCATCGCGCGACAGGCATCCGGACCGTGTCGCAGCACGGGCGCTGCCGGCCAGGACAGCGCGCGCTTGCTGCTGCCAACCACTCCATTCTCCCGGCGCTACGTTCTCCGGGAGGGCACCACCGTCCTTTTCCCGTTCCGACACTTCCCCTTTGTGCCGACGAGGCTCAATCTGGACGAGGATCTCGGCCGGAGGATTCTGTTGCGTATTCAATATCCTCTTGCCGATATCGGCGGTGGGCGCATCGAGCTTCGCGACGAGCGGGGAAGGTGCCTTGCCTTCGCAGACATGGCTGGTGGATCCGCCGCCATGATCGTTGGTACACCCTTTGTCCATTTCGACAAACTCATGGAGAGGTGGCGCACAGATCTGGCCGGATACAGCGATGCTGAGATCGCCGCGGCAATCTCCGCCTGGCAGAAGCCCATCCCGGCACGTTCGTGTGCGGGCGGCACAGTTGATATTGCGAAGATCGGAACGTTCGTCGCCGTCTTTCGCACCGCGAAGCAGCTCGATCCCGGCGCGACCGATACGAGAGCGTCGGCTACGGTTCCCGATGACGAAGGACTGCAGGACATCCTACTGATGAGGAGCACACGGTGATGAAGCGGCCTCTCGCGCGTCTGCTGCTGTCGGTTTCGATCGCGTGCATTGCGATTGCTGCTTGGGGAGAGGAGCGCGATATCGGCGTGGCGTTCGCCATTAAGCCTGGCCATCTCTACGATAAGTTCAACGCCCAGCAGAACGGGATGGTCGTGAAGCTCGTGATCGATGCCGGCGTGAAGACGCTGAACGATGCCTTCCCGCTCTTCCATTTTCATGAAGGGGCCGGGACGCACAATTTGGATATCGAACTCGCCGACGATCCCGACGCCCCCGGCGGCGTCGTGCCCGCTGTCTACTTGCTCCTGCGCATGGATCCTAGGCGGGAGCCGGACTTGCGTCCACTCAAAATCGTGTATCGCACGGCTACGCAGCGCGGGCTGGTGCTGCCGGAGAAAATGGAGACGTTCGCGGATGAGCTGAGTGGTGCATTGCGCCGCGGCGTCGTCGCCCAGCGCGAAGTGTTCGTCACAAAATTCCTCGGCCGAATAGACATTACCAACATTCTGTGGCCGTCGGCCGCGGAGAGAGCATTCGCTCTTCCCTTCCGAGTGGACGAGTTCGGGTCGGGCACGCGATTCGCGATCTTCGCGCGAAAGAAAGCAGGCGCTGCGTTCACGTTCTCCGCGGCGCTCGGCAAGACAGCGCCTTTTGTCGAGGCGATGCCCGACGCGTTGAAGGACCCCACGCCGCGACTATGGGCTCGAGCGGAGGAAAGCACACCTGCGGACGGGATCGCCGTCCTCGGCACCGGAGCAGATCTGATTGGCGAATGGGTCCGTCTTGAAAACTACTACCGCGGAAGCACCAATCCGCCCCTCCGCAGCGCCTCGCAGTTTGCGAAACGGAAAAACCCGTAACCGATGAACACTCGTGCGGTCGCGATCGCTTTCGCCACGCTGTTCGTTGCCCTCCGCGCGACGGCGCAGGGAAATGACAAGGCATTGGAAACCATCGCGCGGGCGGAGACGATGGCAACAGCCGGAGACACGGCCGGCGCGCTGACCCTGCTGGAGAAAGGCAAGTCCGGCTGCCCTTCTCCCGATTACCACGACTGCAACGTTCTCTATAACTTCGCGCTCGGTTATTTGTGGACCGTGCAAGCTGGCCGGACACACGCGATGGAGGACCGCAATCAAGCATTCGACGCCTTCGCGCGCGTCCTCAGCGTGGATCCCGACAACGCCGACACCTGGATCAACATCGCTCATCTCCAGCAGTTGGCCGGACACGCCGAGGAGGCTGCCGATGCGTTTTCGCGGGCGGAGGCGGCGGAGGGGGACGCGATGGGCCGCTACTTCTTCGCGGCGGCCGAAACGTTGCGCCAGGCGGGAAACCTGTCGCGGAGCGAGGAGCTGTTCCGCCGGGCCGGCGAGGCCGGCGCTGTCGATGCGTGGCCGGAACTCGTGGCTCTGAAGGCCGAGCGGATTCGCCGCATGGAAGCGGGGCCTCGTACGATCGAGCTGCTGCGCGCCCTCGATCTCGCGCACGAGCTTCGCGACCGGCAGGCGAGCGGCGCGGCGAGCGAGGCGCTCGAGCTCGTCATCGCGGAGTCGTTCGCTGACTGGCCGGTAATCGCCGAGAGCGCGCTGGAGGAGTGGGCCGAGAATCATGCGAAGAACGCGACCCTGACCGGCGCTGCGCTCAAGCGCCTGCCCTCGCTCGAGCAATGGAAGAGCGCAATGCTTCTGCAGCTGGCCGAATCTGTGCAGCAGCGCACATGGCGGTTCCGCGACGAATGGATCCGCGCCGGCGAGTCGCGCCGTCACGCAGCCATCGAGGCGAGCGTTGCGATCGCAAACGATGCCGTTGGCCGCGGCGATCTCGAGAGCGCCGAGACGCTTTTCGAGGCTGCGCGAATCTACGAAGACTCACCCGTCATCGAGCTGCAGCTCGCGCGCATCGCTCTGGCGCGCCATGACGAAGCCGGGTTTAACGCAGTTATCGACAGGCTTTATGGAGCGAAGGAGTCCGCGTATCAAACGAAAGACCGGCCTGCGGAGCAGGAACTGCACGTCGTACTCGGTGCGATCTACAAGGAGCGCGGAATCTGGAAGTCTCGGGACGAGGATGTCGGCAGGAATGCGACGTTCCAT
>DATEOX010000313.1:0-2135 GCA_035273585.1 Thermoanaerobaculia bacterium | reverse complement strand
GCGATGGTCCGCTCGTGCTGCCGCGCGGCGCGCTGCGTGTAGTCGTCGTGACGCACGAGCTGGATCTGGATCAGCCGGGCGACGACGATCAGCGCCCAGGCGGTGAGCCCGGCGAAGAGGAAGATGAGCCGCTTGTGGGAGATGCTCACGGCCGCTGCTCCTCCGCGACCGAGGGCCTTCTCCCCTCGGCGAGGGGAGAAGGTGCCCGAAGGGCGGATGAGGGGCTCCCCTCACCCGGCGCTTCGCGCCACCCTCTCCCCGCGAGCGGGGCGAGGGATCTCTCTTCCACCATCACGATGGCCTGCGGCTCGGTGGTCTCGAATCCCAGCGCCGCGGCCTTCTTCTCCACCTCGGCCAGCGACGTGCGGCGGTCGAGCTCCAGTTGCAGCGCCTTGTTCGCGTCCGAGATCTGCTTGCGCTGCTGCTGCAGGCGGGTGGCCTCGTGGCCGAGGCGGATCACCTCGAGGTTCTGCCAGGTGAACAGGAGAAGGAACGCGCCGATCGGAACGCCGAGGGAGACGACGGCGAGCAGCTCACGAAATCGCTTGCGGTCGCGCTCCCGGACGATGTGGACGTTCTCGATCGGTTTTTTCTGCGTGTACATGACGGAACCCGGAACCAGGAAACAAGGGTGAAGATCTGCCTACGCGCGCGGCACCAAGAGCCATCCACACACACCCACGCTCCACGCTCCACCCCTCCCGAGCCCCCACCACCACGCTCACACCCAACCCTTCCCCAACCTTCACCCTTGCTCCCTGCCTCCGAGCAAGCACTGCCTCACACCTTCTCCGCGACCCGCAGCTTCGCGCTGCGCGACCGCGGGTTGCGATCCACTTCCTCCTCCGAAGCAATCACCGGCCTCCCGGTCAGCACCTTCACGATCTCCTTCGCCCCGCATCCGCACACCGGCATGCCCGGCGGACAGGTGCACTCCCCTTCCAGCCTGCGGAACGCGCGCTTGACGATGCGGTCCTCGAGCGAGTGGAAGGAGATGATCGCGATCCGCGCGCCCGGCTCCAGGACTCCGACCGCGTCGTCGATGAATCGGTCGAGACCGGTCAGCTCTTCGTTCGTGGCGATGCGCAGCGCCTGGAAGGTGAGCGTCGCCGGATCGATCTCGTGCTGCCTGGCCCGTTTGACCGTCCGGATGACCTCCGCCAGCCGGGTGGTCGTCTCGATCCTCGCCTCTTCGCGCGCACTCACGATCGCTCGTGCGATGCGCCGCGCCATCGGCTCCTCGCCGTAGTCGCGGAGGATGCGCGCGAGCTCGGCTTCATCGAGACCGTTGACGAGGTCTGCCGCGGTCGGCCCCTCCGATCCCATGCGCATGTCCAGCTGCGCGTCGTAGCGGAAGGAGAAGCCGCGCTGCGCATCATCCAACTGCATCGATGACACACCGAGGTCGGCGACGAGGCCGCTGACCTGGTCGACTTGTGACTGCTTCAGGATGTCAATGAGCGACTCGTGACGGCCGCGGTGGAACGTCACGCGATCTCCGAACCTGGCCAGCCGCTCCTGCGAGCGGCGGAGCGCCTCCGGATCGCGGTCGATGGCCATCAGCCGCGCGCGCGGGTAGCGCTCCAGGAGCCCCTCCGCATGCCCGCCGAGGCCTACCGTGGCATCGACGAGGGTGCCGTCGTCACGCGACGGGCGGAGAGACTCGATGACTTCGCTGAAAAGAACCGGCTCGTGCTTCACGGTCACACGCCATGGAGCTCGAGCTCCTTGTAATCGTCACTGGTGAGCGGCGTCTCGGTCAGGCGCTTCTGGATCCGCTCCTCGTTCCAGACGATGAGGTGGTCCTGGTTGCCGATGACCACCACGTCGTTGTTGATCGCCGCCACGTTGCGCAGCACGGTGGGGACGAGGACGCGGCCCTGGGGGTCGATGCTCGAGGCCTGGCCGAAGTAGTTGACCCGCTCGAGGAGCTTCACCTTGGCCACCGAGGTGGAGGGCACCTTCGCCAGCCTGGCCTGGAAGTCGTGCCAGACGGGCATGGGATAGATGAGGGCGCGCTCGCCGTCCTGGGAGGTGATGAAGCAGTCCTGACCGAAACGCTCTTCAATGATCTTGCGGAAATTGGCCGGGATCTTCAGGCGACCTTTGTCGTCGACTTTGGCCGGGGCATGCCC
>DATEOX010000312.1:0-3726 GCA_035273585.1 Thermoanaerobaculia bacterium | reverse complement strand
CCCCCGCCCCCACCACCGCCCTGCCGCGCGTGACGCGGAAGGAGCCGGCGACGGGGACGCGTCTGGAGCAGACGCCGGCGGGCGGGATGACGATCACCAACGCGGGCGGCTCGCCGGCGTCCGACGCGCAGCGCCAAAAGTACGACGCGATGGCGCGGGACTTTGCGGCGAAGGCGAGCGGCGCGTACACCATCCAGTTCGAGCTCGTCTGCGAGCCCGCTTCGATCGGCAAGGCGCTGAAGGCGGGCGGCAGCAGCGTCTGGTTCATCCCGACGAGCTACCGCGGCCGCTCCTGCTACCGCGTCTTCTGGGGGCGCTACGACACGAAGGCTGCGGCCGACGCGGCGGTCGGGCAGATCCCGGCCAGCCTCCGGGAGGGGGCGGCGGTGGTGATCCGGACCCCGAAGGGATGAGCGGCATCGTCGCGTCGCTGCTCACCTCCGTCGGCCTCGGGGCCGGCGCGGGGGTGAACTCCTACGCGACGCTGCTCGTCTTCGGCCTCCTCGCGCGCTGGCGGCCGGGGATGTTCCCGGGCGAGCTGGCGGCATTCTTCGCCCGGACGCCGGTGCTGATCGTGATCGGCGTCCTCTACACGATCGAGTTCGTGGCCGACAAAGTGCCGGCCGTCGACCACGTGTGGGACGTCATCCACACCTTCATCCGTCCGCTGGCCGGGGCGTTCGTCGCCTGGGCGGCGGCGGCGCCGGGCGTGCCGCGAGGCATCGTCATTGTGGCGGCGGTGCTGGGGGGCGGGGCGGCGCTGGCGACGCATGGCGTGAAGGCAACGCTGCGGGTGGCGAGCACGGCGACGACGGCCGGCGCGGCGAACCCGGTGCTGTCGCTGGTCGAGGATGTCTTCGCCTTCGCCAACGCCATCCTCGTTCTGCTGCTGCCGGCGCTGGCGCTGGTGCTCGTCGTGTTGGCCGTGGCGGCGGTGTGGCGATTTCGGCGACGAAATACGATGTCGGCCGGCCGACATCAAATGTAAGTCGCTAAATCAGCAGTATTTAGAGCGAAGAATTTAGGGGGAAGCTCACAGCTCACAGCTCACAGGGAGAACGGCGTAATGGCAATCCTGGTCTACCCTGTGAGCTGTGAGCTGACCAGGAAGTTTTCCCACTCCCGTACGTTACCACCAGAGCGTGGAGCGTACCGGAGGATCGCGGCTGGCAACGGCCGAGGAAAGTCCGAACTCCAACGGGCAGCAGGCTGGCTAACGGCCAGGCGCGGCGACGCGACGGAAAGTGCAACAGAGAACAGACCGCCGATCGCGACGGGTGGCAACACCCGTCGAGGAGGCAAGGGTGAAACGGTGCGGTAAGAGCGCACCGCGCAACGCGTGAGCGGCTGCGGCACGGCAAACCCCCTGCGGAGCAAGACCAAATAGGGAAGTGAGGGACCGCCCGTTCCCGCCTGAGCTTCCGGGTAGGTTGCTCGACCACCGCGGCAACGCGCGTGGCAGATGAATGATCCTCGCCGCGCAAGCGGAGACAGAATTCGGCTTACAGGGCGCTCCACGCTTTTTTTCGCTCACAGCTCACAGGTCACGGCTCACAGAGGGGTGACCCGATACAATGCGCGGCATGCTTCAGCGGCCGAGACCTCTCCCCAGGAACGGCCATGTCGCCGTGCTCGCGGCCAGCTCGCCATCCGACCTTCCTCGTATCGCTCTCGGTGTGGCGAACCTCGAGGCGTATGGGTTGCGGGTGACGCTGGCGGAGAACGTCGATCATCGCTACCGCGGCTACCTGGCCGGATCGGATGACGAGCGGGTGTCGATCCTCAACCGGTTTCTGCGCTCGGACGAATTCGATGGGTTCCTCTTCGCCCGCGGCGGGTACGGCGCGATGCGCATCCTCGACCGGGTCGATTACGCGGCCATCGCTGCCAATCCGCGGCCGATGATCGGGTTCAGCGACGTCACGGCGCTCCATCAGGCGATGGCCATCCGCTCCGGCGTCGCTTCCTTTCATGGGCCGATGGTCAACCTCGACTTTCATGACCGGCTCTCGCCCGACATCGAGCGCTGGTTCTGGTCGGTACTGGCGGGCGAGGCGCCGCTGACGTGGCGGTTCGAGGCTTCGCAGGTCGTCGCGCCGGGGGAGGCCGAGGGGGTGCTGTTCGGCGGGTGCCTCTCGCTCACGACGTCTCTCACCGGGACGCCGTATGACTACTGGATCGGCGACGGCATCTGGTTCTTCGAAGACGTCGAGGAGCCGATCTATCGGATCGATCGAATGTTGACCCACCTCAGGCTGTCTGGTAGATTGCAGGGCATTCGTGGCGTCGTTATTGGGAAGCTGAAGGGCTGCGGTAAAGAAGAAGAGCTGCAGCCCTTTCTGAGCGAGTTTTTCGGGTCCCTCGCAATCCCGGTCGTGCGCGATCTCCCCTTCGGTCATCATGGCGACAACCTCCTGATGCCGATCGGTGCGCGCGTCCGCCTCAGCACTCCCGAGAGCGCCTTCACGATCCTCGAGCCGGCGGTCCAGGGGTAGCGACGATGGGTAAACGTCATTTCAACGGGGGAGCCCGGCAAAGGCTTGGCCAATCAGCGCCGCCGGCCGTGCCGGCATGAAGGCGGTCTTCAAGACGACCGGAGGGAAAGACCCGGTGAAGGACTCGACCGCCACGTACGCCGCCGGTGACCGCATCTTTGCCCAGGGCGAGCTCGGCACCGAGATGTACATCATCCTCGACGGCGAGGTCGACATCATCAAGCACATCGCCGGCGAGTCGCACAATCTCTCCCACCTGGAGAAAGGCGACTTCTTCGGGGAAATGGCCGTCCTGGAGAACGTCGCCCGCAGCGCCGAGGCCATTGCCAAGACTGACTGCCGGGTGCTGATCATCAACGGCTCGCGCTTCGATGAGATGCTGCGCAAGAACCCGGAAGTCGCGGTCCGGATCATTCGCAAATACTCGCAGCGCCTGCGCGAGGCCAACGCCCTCCTGGAGCGCCTCCTGGGGCGGGAGATCGACACCGATCACGCGGCCATGGAGGCCACCCAGATCGCGCCGGTCGAGAAGGCCATCCGCCACCGCCTCGTGGACGTCGCCACCGGCACGGCATTCTTCCTCAGCAACGGCGACGAGACCACCATCGGCCGGGCCGACCCCGTCACCGGCATCCTCCCCGACATCGACCTCACCCCCGTCGACCAGAACCGCTCCGTCTCCCGCCGCCACGCGAAGATCATCAAGTCCGGCAACGAGTATTGCGTGCTGGAGGAGGTGGGGACGGTGAACGGCACGTACGTGAACGACCAGCGCATCCCCACCGGCGTCCCGGTGACCTTCCATCACGGCGACCTGGTGAAGATCGGGCTGATCTCGATGAAGGCGGTGTTTGATTGAAACGGTGAACGATGAAGGATGAACGATGAACGAGGTGCTTGCCGGCCTTTGTTCATCGTTCATCCTTCATCGTTCATCGTTCTATCCCGTGTAGACCGCCGCTCACGTTCGTGCACAATCAACAGGTGATCACGCCCGACACGCCCGTGTCTCTGGTCAAGGGCATCGGCAAGGCGCGCGCCGAGACGCTGGCGGAGGCCGGCCTCGGCGCGCTGCGCGATCTCCTCTGGTTCTTCCCCTTCCGTTACGAGGACCGCCGCCACCCCACCCGCATCGCCGACCTCGGGCGGCACATCGACACGCCGGTGCTCATTCGCGGGCGGGTCATCTCCGCCGCGGCGCGCGTCTCGCCCCGCAAGCGGATGCGCATCT
>DATEOX010000311.1:0-2473 GCA_035273585.1 Thermoanaerobaculia bacterium | reverse complement strand
GTACGTGGCCATCACCTCGCGCGAGGGCGGCTTCTACCTCGGCGTCCCCTGGTTCCTGGACGACGCGGAAGGGACGACCATCGAGGACCGGCTGAAGAGCTTCACCTGGAAGCACATGCAGCAGAACTTCGAGCCGGTCGTGGACCGGACGCGCACCCGCGACGGCCTCGATCGCGTGGTGATGAACCAGACGACCGAGCGCGGCCGGCTGCCGCTCGAAGGGGAGATCGATCCCGACGCCAAGGTTTTCTTCCTCGGGCATTTCCAGCCGATCTCCGACACCGCTGCGAACAACCGGCTGAAGGTCTTCGCCCCGTTCATCGCCGGCGCGCCGACCACCGGCGCCTCGAATCCGAAGGTGACGGTGATCGAGTTCTCCGACTTCGAGTGCCCCTCCTGCCAGCACGCCTCGGGATACCTCAAACCGATCCTGGCCAAGTACCCCGACCAGGTGCGTTACATCCGCTATGACCTGCCGCTGGTGAACTCGCATCCGTGGGCCTTCACGGCCGCGGTGGCCGGCCGGGCCATCTACAAGCAGAAGCCGGAAGTCTTCTGGGACTACAAGAAGGCGATCTATGACAACCAGGAGAAGCTGAGCGCGTTCACCATCGACGAGTTCGCCCGCGGCTTCGCCCAGGACCATGACCTCGACGTCGCCAAATACGACGCCGACATCGCCTCGGACGAGCTCAAGTCGCTGATTCTGAAGGGGGCCGCGGTCGCGCTCTCCACGGACATCCGGGCCACGCCGAGCTACCTCGTCAACGGGATGCTCGTCGATGCGGGCGAGGAAGGGAAGAAGCTGGAGTCGTATGTAGCCTCGCTGTTGAAGCAGTAATCATGAAATGATGCATGCAGCACTGACTTTTCGGAGGTGAGTTTGGGCAGATCCCCAGTATCGGTCGTCAAACGACAGAGAGAACAAGCGAAGCGGGAGCGGCAGCAGATCAAGGCCGCGAAGAAAGCGCAGCGCAAGAACGACAAGGCGGAAGGTCGTACCGAGGACGAGTTCGCCGACGTCGTGCAGGAACAGGAAATCGTCTCGTAGGGCGGCACCTCACACGGCCAGCCACACCAGGTCGAGGAACGACTTCAGCACCCGGCCGGTCAATCCCCATATCTCGTAGCGGTCGTACGGATAAAAGTACGCCGGGAACCGGCGGTTGCGAAAGGTCACGTAACGGACCTGGGGCTGGGCGGGATCGAGCAGGGCGTCGAGGGGAACTTCGAAGACCTCGACGACCTCGCTCTCCTGCAATACGTACTCGATCCTCTCATCGATGACGCCGACGAACGGCGCCACGAGGAAGCCGCTGTTGGTGATGAGGTCGTCCAGCCGCCCGATCAGCTCCACACGCGCCGCCGGGATACCGACCTCCTCCTCGGCCTCGCGCACGACGGCCCCGTCGAGCGTCTCCCCCGCCTCGACGCCGCCCCCGGGAAAGGCGATCTGTCCGCTATGCGCCTGCAGGTTGTCGGCGCGGCGGGAGAAGAGGAGCGACCAGCCGTCGCCGTCGCGCACGATGGGGATGAGCACCGAGGCGCGCTTGAGGCTCGGCGCCTCGATCTCTATGGCCGGCCGCTTCGCAATGATGTCCCGCAGCCGGACGAGCGCCGCGTCGTCAAAGCGCGGCGGCATACCACGCCTCCGGCTGCAGCATCGGGATCCCCTGCAACGCGTGATAGAGGCGCAGCGTGGCCCCCTCTTGCACCGGCACCTCGATGTCCATCGTTTCGCCCGGCGCGAGATCGCCCGGCAGCTCCAGCCAGCGGTCGGCAAGCTCACGCTCGCCGTCGAAGAGCTTGGCCAGAATGCGGTACGCAGGCTCGCCGTAGACGCGGGTCTTCAGCGTGATGTCGCCGGTGTTTTTTATGGTGAGTGTTGTGCCGCGCCGCTCCACGACCTCCAGGTTGACGAACAACGGCATCGACGCACGGGCAGCCGCCGCGCGTTTGGATTCGCCGCCGCGCAGCGCATCGAGATAACCGGCGACCGTCAGCTCCATGCGCGCGTTTTCTTCGAGCCATCTGCGCTGCGCGTTCGCAATGCGCTCCACATCCATATCGCGCCGGAAAAAGTCGACCAGCGCGTCCACCTCCCCCGCCCCGAACGGGATCTTCGTCACGCAGTCATCCGGATACTCGGCGAACTGCGCGTAGTCGCTCACGGCCACCGGCTTGCCCGCGGCGAACGCGCGGATCAAAGTGCCTGAGGTTTCGCCCGCGGTCGGATAGCGAAGGTTCACGAGGCGATCGACGCGGCCGTAGTACGGGTCGAGGTCCTCGACATAGCCGGTGGTGACGATGCGCGGGTCGATGTTCGGCGCCCGCTCGCCGACGATCAGCAGCTCCAGCGACGGGTCGTCCGCGCGGGCGAACGCCTCGAGGACGACCTCCGCCCGCTTGGCCGAGGTGAGGAAGCCGAAGAGGCCGATGACGCGCTTCTCGTGGGGGACGGGCGGCGGGAGGG
>DATEOX010000310.1:0-4813 GCA_035273585.1 Thermoanaerobaculia bacterium | reverse complement strand
CATGCGCGTTCTGGTCGTCGGACAGGGAGGGCGCGAGCACGCTATCTGCTGGAAACTCAAGCAGTCGCCGCTCGTCCGGGAGATTTACGCCGCCCCCGGCAATGCCGGCATCGCCTCCGTCGCGGACGTCGTCCAGATCGGCGTGGCGGACATCATCGAGCTGGCCGACTTCGCCGAAAAGCTCAAGATCGACCTCACCATCGTCGGCCCCGAGCTCCCCCTCACCCTCGGCATCGTCGACGAGTTCCAGAAGCGCGGACTTCCCATTTTCGGCCCCACCCGCCTCGCCGCCGAGCTCGAGGGCTCCAAGGTCTTCTCCAAGGAGTTCATGAAGAAGTACGGCATCCCCACCGCCGAAGCCACCACCGTGGCGTCTGTCGACGAGGCGAAGGCCGCGCTCAAACAGACGAAGTTCCCGGCCGTGATCAAGGTCGACGGCCTCGCCTCGGGCAAGGGCGTGGTGATCGTCAACAACAAAAAGGAAGCGGATGAGTACCTCAGTCTGGTCTTCGATGAGAAGCGCTTCGGCAACGCCGCCACGCGCATTCTCATCGAGGAGTACCTGACCGGCGAGGAGGTCTCCTTCCTCGTCATTACGGATGGCAAGCGCTTCGTCCCCCTCGCCCCGGCCAAGGACTACAAGAAGGCCTTCGACGGCGAGACCGGCCCGAATACGGGCGGGATGGGTGCCCACTCGCCGGCGGTCGTGCTCAGCGGCGAGACGGCGGCCGAGGTGATGAAGACGATCATCATGCCGGCCATTCAGGGGATGGAAGCCGAGGGGCGGCCGTACACCGGCGTGCTCTACGCGGGGCTGATGCTGACCGATGACGGCCCGAAGGTGCTGGAGTTCAACTGCCGCTTCGGCGATCCGGAGACGCAGGTGCAGCTCCTGCGCATGGACGATGACCTGGCGGACATCTGCCTCAAGGTCGCGCGCGGGAACCTCGGCGACACGAAGCTGAACTGGAAGAAGGAGGCGGCGGCCTGCGTGGTCGTCGCCGTCGACGGCTACCCGGACGACTTCCCGAAAGGGCAGGAAGTGGCCATCGACCCGGTCGCCGACGACGCGGTGGTGATGTTCCACGCGGGCGTCATCAAGCGGGACGGGAAGCTGATCAACGTCGCCGGCCGCGTGGTGAACGTCTGCGCCCGGGCGGCGACGCTGTCCGAGGCGCTGGCCAAGGCGTATGACGCGGTGCCGAAAGTGCGCTTCGAAGGAGCGCGCTATCGCCGCGACATCGGCTACCGCGCGCTGGAGCAGCGGAAGGCCTACGAGAGCGGAGGATCATGGCCGGCGATCACTCCGTAGTGCCTTGGGTCTTCATCGTGATGGGCAGCGACTCCGACGCCGAGGTGATGTCGCAGGCCGCGTCCGCGCTCGACGAGCTGAAGGTGCCTTACGAGATGCACGTCGCCTCGGCGCATCGCACGCCGGAGCGGACGAAGAACCTGATCGAGGAGGCGGACCGCAACGGCGCCGCGGTGTTCATCGCCGGGGCGGGCGTGGCGGCGCACCTGCCGGGCGTCGTCGCCTCGTTCACCACGAAGCCGGTGATCGGCGTGCCGCTCGCGGCCGGCGCGCTGCAGGGCTTCGACGCACTGCTGGCCATCGTGCAGATGCCGCCCGGCATCCCGGTGGCGACGGTGGCCATCGGCGGCGCGCGCAATGCCGGCATCCTCGCGGCGGAGATCATCGCCGGCGCCGACTCCGCGCTGGCCGCGCGGCTGCGCAAACATCGCGAGTCGATGGCGGCAGCGGTGGCGGAGAAATCGAAGAAGGTGGAGCGCTCGACCCGGTGATGCGCCCATGGGACATGGTCACCATCATCATTCCGGGACGTCCCGCAAGCTGCTCGCGGCGACGGCGCTCACGTCGCTTTTCATCGTCCTCGAGCTGATCCTCGGCTTCGTCTCCAGCTCCCTCGCCCTGATCGGCGACGCGCTGCACAACTTCACCGACGTCCTGGCGCTGATCATCGCCTTCGTGGCGGTGCGCCTCGAGCGGCGGCCGGCGACGCACGAGAAGACGTACGGCTACCAGCGCGCCGGCATCCTCGCGGCGTTCATCAACGCCGGGTCGCTCGTGGCCTTCACGGCGTTCCTCTTCGTCGAGGCCTTCAACCGTTTCCGCCATCCGCAGCCGGTGGACAGCGGCGTGATGCTGATCGTCGCCGGCGTGGCGGTGGTCATGAACCTCGCCATCGGCATGGCCCTGCGACGCGATGGAGAGCACGACATCAACATCCGGGGCGCCGTGATCCATCAGCTCGGCGATGCGCTGTCGGCGGTGGGCATCATCATCGCGGCGCTGCTCATTCGCCGCACCGGCTCGCCGCTATGGGACCCGGCGGTGTCGGTGGTCATCGGCGTGCTGATCCTCTGGAGCAGTTGGGGCATCTTGCGCGAGGCGGTGAACCTGCTGCTGGAAGGGACGCCGTCCGGCATCGACCCCGCGGCGGTGACGCGCTCGCTGGAGGCGATCGAGGGCGTCTCCGGCGTGCACCACTTGCACATCTGGGCGCTCGGGCCGTCGAGCCCCGCGCTGTCGTGTCACCTGCTCGTCGGCGACGTGCCGATCCGGAGCACCTCGAACATGCTCGACCAGGTCACGGAGATGCTCCAGAGCGAGTACCGCATCGTGCATACGACGGTGCAGTTCGAGTTCGCACAGTGCGCGGACGACGACCCGTACTGCATACCTTGGAAACGATGAACGATGAAGGATGAACGATGAACAAACGGGGACCCGTTTCCCCGTTCATCGTTCATCCTTCATCGTTCATCGTTTCCCATAGCTGTCCGGATAGGTGAACGTCACCACCGCGCGCGTCACGCCGAACGGCAGGACCATGGCCAGGTTCGGGCTCATGGCGTAGAACGGGCGCAGATCGATCGGGTTGCCGAGGAAGGTGTTGCCGGAGGTGGCGCAGAGGTCGCCGGTGCGGATGACGTTCTCGATCGGCCGGTTCGGGCGCATGCCGAGGTAGAGCTTGTTGATGTCGTCGCGGAGGGCGCCCGTCGGGCGCTGCGTGTAGACCTTGTTCATCGACGTCAGGGCCAGCTCTTCCTTCGTCACCCGCGCGTTCGGGTCATAGGTGTAGGCGACCGTCGCGGTCCAGTCGACCTTCGGCGCGCCTTCGGGGAGAAAGCCGGTGTAGCCGCCGGCGAGCTTCACGGTCACGAGCGCGTCGTTCTCGTATGCGTAGTCAGCGGTCATGGCGATCGGATGGTTGCAGCCCGCCACGTTCTGATACTCGACCTGCTGCCGGGCGATGCGGTTCGCGGCGTCGTACGTGTAGCGCGAGGTGTACTTCTGGTCGTCGATGACCACGTCCTCGCGGTCGAGGAGCCACACGCCCGGCGCCGCCTCGTGCGCGGCGAACTGCAGGATGTCGCCGCTGAGCGGGGCGACGATCTTCTCCAGTGAGTCGGGGCCCTGCACGTAGCGCACGTCGGTGCCGTGGCCTTGGATGATGTCGCCGCTGTACGTCCACCCCTCCGCCTTGCGCGCGTCCTGGATCTGCTTCTGCCGCGCCGGCGTGTAGCGCAGCGACTCCGCCATCGTCCCTTCGGGGAAGAGGCAGCTCAGCACGTCGTTCTTCTGGAAGCGCCCCTCGGAAAAGTACGTCGCGCGCGTCGCCGTCGCCCCTTCCACGCACGGCCGCGTGTTCCACACCGGCGACTTGGTCGCGTACGGCCCGTGCCAGCAGCGCGGGCACCATCCGCCCCCACCCGCCGGGAGGCGGTAGCCGCAGAACGGACAGACGATCTTCGTCCGCATGTCTTCCAGCTCGCTCTCCAGGAGGAGCAGGCGCTGCCCGACGCCGGCCTTCGCATCGGCATCCGCCTCGAGCTCCTCGTAGCGATGGAAGCGCTCGGCCGCCTTGGCCAGGTCGCCGAGGCGCTCGTGGATGACGGCCTGGTTGAAGACGGCCGCGGCGTCGCTCGGGCGCTGCTGCTCCGCCTCCTGGAAGATCTTCAGCGCGGCGTCGAGGTCGTTGCGCGTCCAGGCGAACTTGCCGCGGTTGAAGAGGTCGACGTAGCTCTGCTCGGCCTGCCGCTTCTTCTGCAGCTCGCGCTGAAAGTCGAGCTCCAGTTGCAGCTTGGCGATCATCGGCCGCTCGGCGCCGTTCGGAAACAACTGTCCATACCGATCGACCTGCGCCTGCGCCTCGGAGTACCGCCCGGCCTTGGCCAGCACGACGGCCATGTTGTAGACGACGGCCGGATTGTCGGGCTGCAACTGGTCGGCCTTGGCGAACTGGTCGTACGACGAGGCGTAGTCGTGGATGTCGAAGAACTTCTTGCCGAAGAAGACGGCCTTGGCGAATTCGTCGCTGGTCTGCGCCGCGAGAGGGACGGCGATGAGCAGGATGGCGAGCAGGCGCCTCATCATCGAAGGAACTCCTCGATCACGGTCTGCAGCCAGAGCTGCTGCTGCTCGGTCGGCTGGTTGTGGGCCAGGAGGAGATACAGCGCCCGCTTGCGCTGGGCCTCGCTGACCCGGCCGCTCGCGTCGCGCAACACGCGCTCCGGATCGGCCTCCAGCTCGGGGCTGGCCTCGATCACGACGTCTGCCGCATCGAAGGGCGCCCAGTGCCGGCGGATCTCGCTGCCGAAGAGGCGCGTCACGAGCGCGAGCCGCTCCTCCTCGGTGCGCGCGTCGCGGGCCATGGTGGCCAGCCGGCTCTTGATGCCCGAGCCCTGGATGAGGGAACGGAGGTTCGGCAGGACCTGGAGGCGGATGGTGATGGCGTCGAAGATCTTCGACTTGAGCGCCTCGTCGCTGACCTTGTCCGCGGCGGTGATG
>DATEOX010000309.1:0-10030 GCA_035273585.1 Thermoanaerobaculia bacterium | reverse complement strand
CGGCGAGCTGCTGCGCCCCGCGGCGCGCCGCCGCGACGCCGCTCGTATCATGCACCGTCACTACCGTCGAGGAGCGGATCACGACCCTCCCTTCCATCGCGCGATGGTCACGCGCGTCCCTTCGCCGGGCTTCGAGTCGATGGAGAACTCGTTGGCCAGCCGCCGCGCGCCGCCCAGGCCGAGGCCCATGCCGCTGCCGGAGGTGAAGCCGTCCCGCAACGCCTGCTCGACGTCGGCGATGCCCGGCCCCTTGTCCTCGAACGTGAGGCGAAGGCCGCGCCGGCCGCCGTCCTCCAGCGCCTCGAGGCGCAGGTTCCCGCCGCCGCCGTAGTCCACCATGTTCCGGGCCAGCTCGCTCGCCGCGGTGACGATCTTCGTCTGTTCGATGAGGCTGAACCCCAGGTCGACCGCCCACTTCCGTACCACATGCCGGACGCTCACCACTTCGGCGGAGCTGCGGACGGGAATCGTTTCACTCTTCGAGATCCCCACCGGCCATCCCTTCCGCCTCGGCCACGTTGGCCTGCAACAGCTCCATGCCCCGCTCGATGTTCAGCGCCGAGCGCACGCCCTTGAGCGACAGGCCGAGCTCGACGAGGGTGATGGCCACGGCCGGCTGCATGCCCACGACCACCGTGTCGGCGTCGAGGATGCTGGCCATGGCCGCGATGTTGGCCAGCATCCGGCCGATGAACGAGTCGACCACGTCCAGCGAGGAGATGTCGATGAGCACCCCCTTCGCGTTGTGCTTGACGATCTGCTCGGTGAGGTCGTCCTGCAGGCCGAGCGCGGTGCGGTCGTCCATGTCGATCTGGATCGACACGAGGAGGAACCGCCCCATCTTCAGGATCGGAATGCGTTCCATCCGCTACTCGCTCTTCTTCTGCGGCGCCGAGGCGCGGCGCGTCACGGTCAGACCGATGCGGTTGAGCGCGACGGCGAAGGCGTCGGAGAGTGTGGATTTGGTGATGACGTCGTTGATCTCCACGCCGAGGTGGACGATGGTCTGCGCGATCTGGGGGCGGATGCCGCTGATGATGCAGTCGGCGCCCATCAGCCGCGCCGCGGCCACGGTCTTGAGCAGGTGCTGGGCCACGAGCGTGTCGACCACCGGCACGCCGGTGATGTCGATGATGGCGATGGACGAGCCGGTGTCGACGATGGCCTGCAGCAGGCTCTCCATCACCACCTGCGTGCGGGCGCTGTCCAGCGTGCCGATGAGCGGCAGGGCCAGCACGCCGTGCCACAACTGCACGACCGGCGTGGAGAGCTCGAGCAGCTCCTGCTGCTGGCGGAGGATCACTTCCTCGCGGGTCTTCTGGTAGAACTCGGCCGTGTAGAGGCCGAGCTTGTCGAGTAGCTCGCTGGTGGACCAGGTCGCCTCCGCCAGCCTCGCGGGGTCGCTCTGCAGCGCCGACTGCAGCTGGCGGAAGACCGGCTGCTTGAGGGAGAAGACGAAGGTCGCGGTCTCGGTCGGCGTGAACCCCTGCCGGGCTCGGGAGCGGGAGATGCCGGCCAGGTATTCGCGCACGCCCGACCAGGCGTCGGAGGTGAGGAAGTCGGAGGTCCCCCCCGCCGCGAGCGCGCCGGAGAGCGCGCTGAGGAACCCGCGCGACTGCTCCTCGAGCTCGCCCTGGCGGAGGAGGTTGGTGCGCACGGCGAGGTCGTGCTCCTGCAGCCGCAGCCAGTCGCCGAGCAGCTCGCGGCCGCCCTCGCGGACGATCTCCGCGAGCATGTTTCCCGTCGAATCAGCCATCAATCTCTCCTTCGAACGAATCAGACCGAAGATCAGTCGATTAGAGCAAGCCCTGCGCCATTGCGGCGTTGTACCATCCCCAGCCCATGCCCCAGCCGCGCTACATCACCATCCACGGACACTTTTATCAGCCTCCGCGCGAAAACCCCTGGCTGGAGGCGGTCGAGACGCAGGACTCGGCTCATCCGTTCCACGACTGGAACGAGCGCATCGCGGCCGAATCCTACGCGCCGAACGCCTCGGCCCGCGTCCTCGACGCCCGCGACCGCATCCAGCGCATCGTCAACAACTATGCCTCCATCAGCTTCAACTTCGGCCCGACCCTCCTGAGCTGGCTTGCCGCGCGTGCCCCGGACACCTACCAGGCGGTCATCGACGCCGACCACGCCAGCCGCCGCCACTTCGGCGGCCACGGCTCGGCCATCGCCCAGGCCTACAACCACATGATCCTGCCCCTTGCCAACGAGCGTGACCAGCGGACGCAGGTGCGCTGGGGCATCCGCGACTTCGAGTACCGCTTCGGACGGAAGCCGGAGGGGATGTGGCTGCCCGAGACGGCCGTCGACACGCCGTCGCTGGAGGCGCTCGCGGCGGAGGGGATCGCCTTCACCATTCTCGAGCCGAACCAGGCCCGAACCGTCGCCGGCGAGCCGATCGACCCGACGAAGGCGTACCGCTGCTCGCTCCCGTCCGGCCGCTCGATCACCATCTTCTTCTACGACGGGCCGATCTCGCGCGCCGTGGCGTTCGAGAACCTGCTGGCCCGCGGCGAGAACCTCGCCCACCGCCTGATCGGCGCCTTCTCCGACGCGCGCACGCATCCGCAACTGGTGAACATCGCCACGGACGGCGAGACGTACGGGCACCATCACCGCCACGGCGACATGGCCCTGGCCTACGCGCTCCAGTACATCGAGGAGCGCGAGCTGGCGAAGATCACGAACTACGGCCAGTTCCTGGAGCTGCACCCGCCCGACGAAGAGGTGGAGATCATCGAGCAGACGGCGTGGAGCTGCGCGCATGGCGTGGAGCGCTGGCGCAGCGACTGCGGCTGCAACACGGGTGTGGGGCCGGAGTGGAACCAGCGCTGGCGCGACCCGCTGCGCCGCGCTCTGGATTGGCTGCGCGACGAAGTGGCCACGATCTTCGAGACGATCGGGGCGACGGTGCTGCGCGACCCGTGGGCCGCGCGCGACGCGTACATCGAGGTCGTCCTCGACCGCTCCGAGGACTGCCTCCGCTCGTTCCTGGAAAAGCACCAGATCGGCGGTGAGACGAAGACCGTGCTGGAGCTGCTGGAGATGCAGCGCAACGCGATGCTGATGTACACCTCCTGCGGCTGGTTCTTCAACGACCTGTCGGGCATCGAGACGGTGCAGGTGCTGCAGTACGCCGGCCGCGTCATCCAGCTCGCGGAGATCCTTTCCGGACGCGCGCTGGCGCCGCCCTTCCGCGACCGCCTGGCCGAGGCGCAAAGCAACCTTCCGGAGCGCGGCGATGGGCGCCAGATCTATGACAGGGAAGTGGCGCCGACGCGCCTCGACCTCCGCCGCGTGGCCGCCCACTACGCCGTCGCATCGCTCTTCGATCACTTTGAGGACGAGGCGGACGTCTACTGCTACCGCGTCACGCGCCACGACTTCGCGCTGCAGCGCGCCGGCCGCACGCGCATGGCCGTGGCCTCCATCACCGTGACGTCGCTCATCACTCGCGAGTCGGCCTCGTTCGAGTTCGCCGTCCTTCACCTCGGCGAGACCGAGCTCACCGGCGGCGTCCGCTCGGCCAAGGCCTTCACCGGCTACGAGGAGGCCAAGAAGGCGCTCGACGATGCCCTGCAGCCGGGCGAGCTCCCCTCCGTCATCCGCCTCCTCGACCGCTACTTCGCCGAGACGCCGATCTCCATCCGCGCCCTCTTCCGCGACGAGCAGCGGCGCATCCTGAACATCATCTGCGAGGCCACGCTGCGCGAGGCCGAGTCGGCCCTCCGCTCCCTGCACGAGCGCTACGACCCGCTGATGCGCTTCCACTCGCGCCTCGGCATCCCGCTGCCGAAAGTCCTCCAGACCGCCGCCGAATTCGACGTCAACCTGCAGGTGCGCCGCCTCGTGGGCGACGAGACGATCCCCCTGGCCGAGCTGGAGGCGCGCATCCGCGAGGCGCAGGAGGAGCGCATCCCGCTCGATGAAACGACGCTGATGGCCGTCACGAACGCGGTCGAGCGCTACGCCTCCCGCTTCGCTGACGACCCGGCGAACGTCGACCTGCTGGAGAGCTACGAGAGCTTCGTCGGCCGCGTGCGCGCCATCCAGTTGCCGGTGAGCCTGCGCAAGCCGCAAAACGACTACTACCGCATGAAGACGACCATCCGCCCCGCCATCGCCTCGCACGCGGGCAACGGCTCCTCCGACGCCACGCGCTGGCTGCACCTGTTCGACTCCCTCGGCGAGCAGCTCTCGATCAGCCCGGAGGCGGGAGCCTGAACGTGGCGCATACCTCGGATCCCGTGGTGTATGCCGGGCAGCGCGCCGCCGGCGTGCTCCTCCACCCGACCTCCCTCCCCGGCCGCTACGGCGTGGGCGACCTCGGCGACGAGCTGACCGCGTTCCTCGACTGGGCCGCCGGCGCCGGCATGCGGGTCTGGCAGACCCTCCCGCTCAATCCGCCCGGCTACGGCCACTCGCCGTACGGCTGCCTTTCATCATTCGCCGGCAACCCGCTGCTCATCTCTCCGCAGCGTCTCCTGCAGGACGGCCTCCTGCCGGAGGAGCCGATCGAGGCTGTGCCGCCGTTCGCCCACGACCACGTCGAGTTCGACCGCGTCGCCGAATACAAGACGCGCCTGCTGCGGATCGCCTTCCAGAACTTTCATGATGCCGATGCGCTGGCCGCGTTCGCCGATACGCACCGCGAGTGGCTGGAGGACTTCGCGCTCTTCATGGCCCTCAAGCAGCACGAGCAGGGGGCGCCGTGGTGGACGTGGGAGCGCAGGCTGGCCCAGCGGGAGCCGCGCACGCTGGAGAAGGCGCGCGGCGAGCTCGCATCCGAGGTGGCGTTCCAGAAGTTCGTGCAGTTCCTCTTCTGCCGGCAGTGGGATGCGGTGCGGGAGGCGGCCGCCGCGCGGGGCATCCGCGTCTTCGGCGACGTGCCGATCTACGTCGCGCACGACAGCGCGGACGTCTGGGCCAACCGCGAGCTCTTCCAGCTCGACGAGCGCGGCGCGCCGACCGTCGTGGCCGGCGTCCCGCCCGACTACTTCAGCGCCACCGGCCAGCGCTGGGGCAATCCGCTCTACCGCTGGGATGCGATGCGCGAGCGCGACTTCGACTGGTGGGTCTCGCGCGTGAAGGCCAACCTCCGCCTCGCGGACTTCATCCGCCTCGATCACTTCCGCGGCTTCGCCGCATACTGGGAGATCCCTGCCAACGAACCGACCGCGGTGCACGGCCGCTGGATGCCCGGCCCCGGCGCCGCTTTGTTCGATGCTCTGCGCGATGCGCTCGGCGGCGAACTGCCGCTGGTTGCGGAAGACCTGGGGTTCATCACGCCGGAGGTGCACGAGCTGCGGCACGCGATCGGCGTCCCGGGGATGAAGATCCTGCAGTTCGGCTTCGGGCAGACGGACAGCCCCCATCTGCCGCACCGCTACGAGCGGGAGACGGTCGTCTACACCGGCACGCACGACAACGACACGGCGCGCGGCTGGTTCACCGCCGCGGACGACGACGAGCGCCGCATGGCCGCCGCCTACCTCGGCATCGACGATGAGGACGCGGTGGCGCCGGCCATGATCCGCGCCGCGTACACGTCGGTGGCGCAGATGGCCATCGTCCCCGCGCAGGACATCCTCGGCCTGGGCAGCGAGGGGCGCATGAACCGCCCCGGCGCCGAGCGCGACAACTGGTCCTGGCGCCTCCGCGCCGGCGCGCTGACCGTCGAGCACGGCGCTGCGCTGCATCGCCTGGCGCTCATCACCGGACGCCTGTGATGCCGACCATCCTCACCCACCCCGCCGCCGCCCTGCTCCGAACGTGGTTCCCCCGCCTGCCGACGCGCGTCGTCGTGGCCGGCGTGATCGGCTCCGTCCTGCCGGACGTCGACGTGATCGGCTTCGCCTTCCGCGTCCCGTACGGCTCGCTCTTCGGCCACCGCGGCTTCACGCATTCGATCTTCTTCGCCGTCGTCGCGTCGCTTCTCGTGGCGTCCGTGATGCGCCCGCCCCGCCTAGCTCCCGCCCTCGCGTTCATCTTTTTCTGCACCATGTCCCACGCCACGCTCGACGCGTTTACGAACGGCGGCATGGGCATCGCGTTCTTCTCGCCGTTCAGCAACCGCCGCTACTTCTTTCCCTGGACGCCGATCCGCGTGTCGCCCATCGGGCGATTGAGCCTGCGCGTGCTGATGAGCGAGGCGCGGTGGGTGTGGGTGCCGTTCGCGCTTGCGGCGCTGCTACCAGAGGTCCTTCACCGCGATGGTGAGCCCCGGAAAGAAACGTGAGGTGAGCGTGTCGCTCGACTCGAGCGGTTCGTCATCACGCCCATAGACGTGGACGCGCTGCTGACCCGGATCGACGAGCCAGTATTCGCGAACTCCGAACCGCTCATATAAGCCAACCTTCGTGACCTCGTACAGTTCTCGCCACTCGGGATGAATCACCTCGACGATGAAGTCCGGCACCACGCGTATGTAGTCATCATCGCGAGTCGAGGCCGCCCGTTCCCTCTCGATGAACATCAGCTCCGGCACTACCACATCGTGCTCCGACAGGACCACTCCAACGCCCGGCAGGAACAAGCCGCGCGGCCGAGCCACAGGCGCGAGGGCCATCATCAGGTTGCCTGCGACGACACGATGCTGCGTTGGAAACGAGAACTGCGACGAGCGCCGGCCGCCGATGATCTCGTGGCGACCGCGTCCCTCGTCGTACATGGCGGTGAAATCCGCGATCGACCAACGCTTCGCCATACGCCGAGTCTACTCCGCGACCCGCTCCAGCATCGCCACGGGAAAGGTCGCAAAAATCTCCGCGACGCGTAAACGTCCCCCCTCCACCACCTCCCCCGTGAACGCGTTGCGCCAGCGACCGGCGACGTCCAGCGTCTCGTCGGCCCAGACGTCGCCGATGGGGGGCTTGCCGGGCTCGGTCAGGCGGGTGGGGAAGCGGGGGGCGGCGATGAGGACGTCGTCGCCGCGCAGGAACGACACGACGTGCGGCGAGGACGACGTGATCGCGCGATACGAGCCGCGGCGGAAGGTCTCGGCGTGGCGGGCGCGGACCTCGAGGGCGCGCCACGTGGTGAAGAGCTTCACCCTGCCGTCGAACCAGCGGCGGAGCATCGTCTTGATGTCGAGTGTCCCCTTTCCCTCGGCCGTCTTCACCTTGCGCAGGAGCGATTGGCGGCGCTCGTAGTCGACCGGGCGGCGGTTGTCGGGATCGACGAGGCTGAAGTCCCACAGCTCCGTCCCCTGGTAAAAGTCGGGCAGACCGGGCGCGGCGAGCTTGAACACGAGCTGCGAGAGGCCGTTCAGGAACCCGTAGTACGACACGGGGCGCTGCATGCGGCGCATGGCCGCGCGGAACTCGTCGCTGGCCAGGATCGCATCCGCGAACTGCATCAGCGCCTGCTCGTACTCCGCGTTCGGCGTGATCCAGCTCGTGTGCGTCTTCGCCTCGCGCGCGGCCTTTTCCAAATACTGCTTGAGGCGCTGCGGCACCTCGTCGAGGTCGTCGTCATCGACGGGCCAGAAGCCGACGAGCGTCTGATAGACCAGCAGCTCCACGTTCGGATCGGGCACGCCGCCGACGCGCAGCGGCTCGTTCATCTTCGACCAGCGCCGCACCTCGCGCTCCCACGTCTCCGCCAGCTCGGACAACACGTTGATGCGCGCCCGCACGTCCTCGCTGCGCTTCGTGTCGTGCGTCGACGTGGCGTTCAACGTGTCCGGCCAGTCGCGCGCGATCCGCTCGTTGCGGGCGTGGAACTCCGCGAGACCATCAAAGTCCGACCCGCGGCCGGGATGCCCGCCCACCTCGTTCAGCGAGACGAGGCGGTTGTAGTTGTAGAACGCCGTGTCCTCGACGCCTTTGGCCATCACCCGGCCGGTGAACTGCTGCCAGCGCATGACGAAGGCCAGCCAGTGCTCGCGATCGGAGAGGAGATACGACGGCGGCTCGACGAGGAGCATCCGCTCCAGGACGGTGAAGAGCCGCTCGTCCATCGAGGCCGCCCTCCTCCGCGCGCACGCCACCGCGTTGCGGATGTACTGCTGATCCTCGGCTGACGGCGTTTCGTCGCGGATGTACGTCCGGTACACCTCCATGCAGGCCGTGATCTCCGTCAGCGCGGTGAGCAGCTCGCTCGGGGCGAAGTCGCGCGCGTTGCGGTCGTGCATGGCCAGGGCGGAGAGCTGCTTCCCCAGCGCGCGCATCTCGCCGGAGAAGAGCTCGTGGATGACCTGCTTCTTGCGCTCGTACACGACGTCGTCGAACGACGCCGTGCAGCCGGTGAAGGAGCGGTAGAAATCGGTGAGGCGCGCCAGCCCCGCGGGCTCGACGAAGAGCGCGTTGAGCGTGTCGAGGAAGTCGTAGCCGGTCGTGCCGCTCACCGGGAAGTCGCGCGGCAGCTCCTCGCCGTGCTCGAGGATCTTCTCCACCACGATGTAGAACGGATCGGCCAGCCGCAACTGCAGCTTCTTCATGTGCCCGATCGGGTCGTACAGGCCGTCGATGTGATCGATGCGCAGCCCGGTCACCTTCCCTTCCGCGATCAGCTCCAGCGTCCTGCGGTTGCGCGCCTCGAACACCTCCGGGTTCTCCACGCGCACGCCGATGAGGTCCGTCACGTCGAAGAAGCGCCGGTAGTTGATCTTCTCGCTGGCGATGCGCCAGTAGGCGAGGCGGTACCACTGCGCATCGAGCAGGCCATCGAGGTCGTTGAAGCTGTCCGGATCGCCGGGCGTGCCATTGAAGCGGGCGATGATCCGCTCCAGCGCGGCGCGGAACTGCTCGTCCTGATCGTAGATGCGGCGGATGGTCTCCTTGAGGAACTTGCTGTTCGGCACGGAGTCGTCGCCGGTGACCAGCTCGCGCAGCTCGATGGCCACGCCCTCCGTCGGCAGCGAGTCGACGCAGCCGCGCAGAACGATGCGGTACGACTCCGGCGCGAGCGGCAAGCGGTGGTCGTAATAGGCGAAGAAGAAGCCCTCTGCCGCATCGAACCCGAGCTTGATCTCCTGCGCCTCGACGGCTTCGCCGTACGGGCGACCGAGGATGGGGAGGAGGACGCGGTTCGTCGTCTTCCCCTGCGCCGTGACCGGGCTCCAGTCGATGTCGAAGTAGTGCAGGTAGCGCGAGTGCGGGCCGTTCTCCAGAACCGACATCCACCAGGAGTTCTCCGCACTCGCCGCCATGTGGTTCGGGACAACGTCCAGAAGGAAACCGAGCCGCCGCTCCTGCAGCTCGCCGTGGAGCCGGTCGAAATCCTCCTCCGACCCGAGCTCGGGGTTGAGCGCATTGGCATCGACGACGTCGTATCCGTGCGCGCTCCCCTTGCGCGCCTTCAGGATGGGCGACGCGTAAAGGTCGCTGATCCCCAGCTCGGCGAGGTAGGGCGTGATGCGGCGCGCATCTTCGAAGGTGAAGCCGGCATTGAATTGCAGTCGATACGTGGCAAGCGGGATGCGAACCATCGACTACGTCCTGATGACGGCGAAGGTCGCGGGCGGCAGCACGAGGCGTCCGCCTTCCATCCGCGCGCCGGTCTCGATGAGGAAACTGCCGCTGACGGGCACGCGCTGCTCCTCATCGCCGAAGTTGAAGGCGATCACGCAGTCGCCGCGCCTGACGAGCAGCGTGCGACGATCATCATCCGCCTGCGTTTCGACCGCGCCGAGGTCGAGCGAGCGGAGCGACGGCGTCGCGCGGCGGATGCGGAACAGCTCGCGGTAGAGATCGCGCAGCTCGCGATGCCGCTGCTCGCCGAGGAGCGACCAGCGCAACTTCGAGCGGCGGAACGTCTCCTCGTCATGCGGATCGGGCGCCTCGCCTTTCCACTCGAAGTCGTCGAACTCCTCGAGGCGGCCCTTGCGCACGGCCTCGATCAGCGCCTCGTCGGAGTGCGAGGTGAAGTACTGGAACGGCGCCTGCTCGCCGTACTCCTCCCCCATGAAGAGCATGGGCAGGAACGGCGAGAGGACGACCGCGGCGGCGGCGAGGCGGAGCTTCTCGAACCGAACGAGCGTCGCCAGCCGGTCGCCGAGCATCCTGTTGCCGACCTG
>DATEOX010000308.1:0-4569 GCA_035273585.1 Thermoanaerobaculia bacterium | reverse complement strand
CTGGGTGGCGGCGGCGAGCTCCGGCTCCGTCGGGTGATCGGCGTTCAGCGCGGCTCGGAAGTCGCGGGCGGCGGAGGCGGCGTCGGCGCGCAGGCGGTCGACCTCCGCCGAGCGGTCGGCGTCGACGCGGTCGAGGGCCGCGAGCTGCACATCTGTGAGCTTGAGCGCCTCGTTCAGAAACGGGTCGCGCCACCAGCGGGGCGGAGGGAGGAGGTCGTCGGCTGTGCGGGGCGGCGTCGGGGTAGCGGTGGAGCAGGAGGCGGCGAGGATGACGAGCAGGGCGATCGTCAGGCGGTTCATGAGCAACGGAACGCCGGCCCTTGACAGAAGAAATTCCGGCGAATATTGTTAGCACTCGCAGTGGTTGAGTGCTAACAACTCAGGTCCTGACGATTTCGCGGCTGCCGCCGCGACAAGATTCACAAACTCAGTGAAAGGAGAGACTTACATGGCAGTAGCAACCGATCTGAAGCTGCGCCCGCTGTACGACCGTATCGTCGTCCGGCGGAAGGAAGCGAAGGAGCAGGTCCGCGGAGGGATCATCATCCCCGACACGGCCAAGGAAAAGCCACAGGAGGCGGAAGTCGTCGCCGTCGGCGAAGGGAAGTTCAACGACGAGGGGAAGCGGATCAAGCTCGACGTCAAGGCGGGCGACACGGTCCTCATCGGCAAGTACTCCGGCACGGACATCAAGCTCGATGACGTCGAGTACACCATCCTGCGCGAAGACGAAGTCCTCGCCATCGTCGAAGGTTGAGAAGGAGACACACCATGGCAAAGAGAGTTACGTACGGTGAAGAGGCTCGCCAGGCGATCCTCAAGGGCGTCAACAAGCTCGCCGACGCGGTCAAGGTCACGCTCGGCCCCAAGGGCCGCAACGTCGTCATCGAGAAGAAGTTCGGCTCCCCCACCATCACCAAGGACGGCGTGACCGTGGCCAAGGAGATCGAGCTCAAGGACGAGCTGGAGAACGCCGGCGCGCAGATGGTCCGCGAGGTCGCCTCCAAGACCTCCGACACCGCGGGCGACGGCACCACGACCGCCACGGTCCTGGCCCAGGCCATCTATCGTGAGGGCATCAAGAACGTCACCGCCGGCGCGAACCCGATGGAGCTCAAGCGCGGCATCGAGGGCGCCGTCCGGGCGGCCATCGAGTACATCGACAAGACGCTGGCCAAGCCGGTCGAGGGGAAGGACATCGCCCACGTCGGCATGATCTCGGCCAACAACGATGAAGAGATCGGCCAGATCATCGCCGAGGCGATGGCCAAGGTCGGCAAGGACGGCGTGATCACGGTCGAAGAGGCGCGCGGCCTCGACACCGTCCTCGAGGTCGTGGAGGGGATGCAGTTCGACCGCGGCTACCTCTCGCCGTACTTCGTCACCGATCCGGAGCGGATGGAAGTCGTCCTGGAGAACGCCAAGATCCTCATCTACGAGAAGAAGATCTCCTCGATGAAGGACCTCCTGCCGATCCTCGAGCAGGTGGCGCGTCAGGGCAAGCCGTTCCTCATCATCGCCGAGGACGTCGAGGGCGAGGCGCTCGCCACGCTCGTGGTGAACAAGCTGCGCGGCACGCTGAACGTCGCGGCCGTGAAGGCGCCCGGCTTCGGCGACCGCCGCAAGGCCATGCTCGAGGACATCGCCATCCTCACCGGCGGCAAGCTGATCTCCGAGGACCTCGGCATCAAGCTGGAGAACGTCAAGTGGGAAGACCTCGGCGATGCCAAGCGCGTGGTCATCGACAAGGACACCACCACCATCGTCACCGACACGGATGACAAGGCCCGCAAGGAAGCGATCGCCGGCCGCGTCAAGCAGATCCGGGCCCAGATCGAGGAGACGACCTCCGACTACGACCGCGAGAAGCTCCAGGAGCGCCTGGCCAAGCTCGTCGGCGGCGTGGCCGTGATCAAGGTCGGTGCCGCGACGGAGACGGAGATGAAGGAGAAGAAGGCGCGCGTCGAAGATGCGATGCATGCCACGAAGGCGGCCGTCGAAGAGGGCATCGTCCCGGGCGGCGGCGTCGCGCTGCTCCGCGCCGTCGAGGCGGTCGAAGGCTACAAGGCCGAGGGCGATGCGAGGGTCGGCGCGAACATCATCCGCCGCGCGCTCGAGGAGCCGTTCCGCCAGATCGTCTACAACGCCGGCCACGAAGGCTCGGTGCTGCTCAATGAAGTGCGCGGCAAGGGCGGCAACTGGGGCTTCGACGCCCGCAACGAGAAGATGGTCGACATGCTCGAAGCCGGCATCATCGACCCGGCCAAGGTGACGAAGCAGGCGCTGCTCAACGCGTCGTCGATCGCCGGCCTGATGCTCACCACCGAGGCCCTCGTCTCCGAGATCAAGGAGGAGAAGGAGTCGGGCGCGGGTGGCGGGCCGGGCGGCCCGGGCGGCATGGGCGGCATGTACTGAGCTTCGTATGTTTGCAAGGGAAGGGCGGGGGCAACGGCCCGCCCTTTCTATTGCACTGCCTTTGTCAGCCATACCCGCGTGATGATTCCGTTCTTCCGGGGCGGCTCGATCTGGTAGTCGATGTTGACCAGCCAGTTGTGATTGAAGGCGTCGCGCAGGAGGTCGAGCATCCCCTGGCGGGCAAGCCGCTCGGCGTCGTTCCGGAGCTGAAAGCCGAATGCACCCTGCTTCTCCGCGACCTGAATCACAACCTCGGCATCGATCTGGTCGGCCGGCGGTCCAAACTTCGTGCTGACGTCATGGACGCGAAGCATCGTCAGATGCGCATTCCGGATCCCGAGGAGATCGGCTCTCGCGGAAGCCGTGCTCAGGAGACTTCCGGCAAACAGAATCACCATAATCGCTCTTCTCATCATTGACCTCTCATCGTCGTCTGCTGCTGGTTGATCGAGTCGGTCAGAGCACACGTAGGACTCGCAGCAGTCTTCCGTTGTGAGGACCCGTGACCTCGTATTCGATGCTCAGCGTCCGGCTGTGCGCAAACGCGTCCAGCAGGAGGCCGAGCATCCGTTGATGGGCCGCTTCTCCGGCGCCGACGCGCAACGGAAAGCCGAAGGCAGCTTCCCCATCGTTCTCGAGCTGAATGACGACCTCTCCGTCGATCGGATCGGTCGACGGCCCATATCCGCTTCCCACGTCGTGCACGCGAAGCATCGTCAGACGTCCGGTCGCGCGAAGGATCCGGCCCGTGCCGAAGATCCACTCGTATGCCGCAAAGGTCGGATCGTAGTTGCTGTTCGTCGCCAGGTCCGAAGAGGAAGCAACCCCCACGACGTTCCCTCTGCGATTCAACGCGGGCCCGCCGGAGTCTCCCGGACACGCGTGGCGATCGGAGTTGTTGAAGACGATCGTCGCTTCGCTGATCTCCGAGACGCTCACGTCCGTCTTCAGCTTGCCTGCGCCGCCCGACTTGCAGGTCGGACCGGTGAGGCCGAGGCCGACGAGGGTGAGCGTCTCGCCGACCCGCGGCATCCTGTCCGGACGTTCCACCGGAATGGGCGCGACGCCGAGGACGACCTCGTCCGCTCTCCGGTCGAGCCGCAAAAGCGCGTAGTCGTTTCGCAGCCATCCGCCTACCGTGTATTGAGGATGGACGGTCACGTCGGCTCCCACCATCACGTTCGCACGCGCGGCGGGATTGGCCACCGGGAACACGTTCAGGAACGTGAAAACCGCCCTCGGTCTGCAGCCGGTCGGTTCCGTCTGGCCCGAACAGACGCAGTGAGCGGCGGTCAACACGAGACGCTGCGTGATCAACGTCCCGGTACAACCACCGACGGAGCCCACCGCCTGAAGCTCATCCGCTGCCACCGGCATACCGCCGTGCAACGTCGGGTCCGGTTGCTGACCAATGGCGAACTGCGCCCAAAGGACAGTGCCGAGCATGAGAAAGAGACTGTTCCGTTGGCACATTGCCTGATCCTCTTGGTGGATAGTGACGACAAGAGGAGAATCGTTACGGTATGCCGTAATTCATGCATGATCACAGCAACGGCTGGATGATCCCCCGCACGAACCAGGGATGGAACAGGATCGGGAGCGGAATGGCCAGCAGCGCCAGCGTCCGCACGCGGCTCGGCGCGCCGAGGAGCTGCCGCTTCTCCGTCGCGGTGAGCGCGCCGTGCAGCAAAAAGTACAGAGTCGGCAGGCCGTAGCCGGCGCCGACGGGGACGCTGATGGCGAGCTCGTGGAGGAGGCCGGAGACGAGGAAGCTGGCCATGAGTGCGGCGGTCTCGCCGCGGCGGCGGCGGAGGGGGCGGTAGACGAGGAGCGCGGTCATCTCGCTGAAGCCGGCGTTCCAGCGGCCGCTCCAGAAATCGGCGAGCGTCGTGGCCCGGAGCGGGTCGCGCATCAGGCGGTCGGTCGCGGCGCCGTGGGCGCGCCAGAAGGCGGCGAGCAGATGGAACACGCCGAAGTGGAGCATCAACGGCAGGGCGATCATCATCAGCGGCGTGGCGACGGCGATCGGCGTGACGCGGGCAAGCGCGAACAAAAGAGCGCCGGCGGCGAGGTTGCGCAGGCCGTTGCGCACGAGCGGCGCGACGCCGGCGCGGGGCGGGCCGCCGAGGGTGGCGAAGGCGGCAGGGCGCATGC
>DATEOX010000307.1:0-6995 GCA_035273585.1 Thermoanaerobaculia bacterium | reverse complement strand
CTCGCCATCGTGGCCGGCGAAGCGTCCGGCGATCTCCATGCGGCCGAGGTCGTGCACGAGCTGAAAACGCTCGACCCGACGCTTGTGACGTTCGGCATCGGCGGCGACCTGCTCGCGGCCGAGGGGATGACCCTGCTCCATCACGCGAAGGAGATGGGAATCGTAGGGCTGTTCAATGTCCTCCGCCACCTGCGGATGTTCCGGCGCATTTACGACGAGCTGGTGGCGCGCATCGAGACCGAGCGGCCCGATGCGGTGCTGCTGGTCGACTACCCGGAGTTCAACCTGCGCGTGGCCCGGCGCTGCCGCGAGCTGGGGGTGAAGGTGATCTATTACATCTCGCCGCAGGTGTGGGCGTGGCGGCGGGGGAGGGTCAAGCAGATCGGCAAACGCGTCGACCGGATGATCGTGCTCTTTCCCTTCGAGGAGTCGTTCTATCGGGAGCACGGAGTGCCGGTGACGTACGTTGGGCATCCGCTGATCGATGAGCTGGCGGGGGTGAAACGCGCCCCTCACCCGCTCTCCGAGCACCCTCTGCGCGTCGCGCTGTTGCCGGGCTCGCGCAAAGGCGAGGTCGAGTCCCTCCTCCCGCCCATGCTCGATGCCATCCGCATCCTACGTCGGGAGCAGGACGTCGATGCGACCCTCATCCAGGCGCCGACCATCGCCCGCGAGCAACTCGAGCGGCTGGCCCACGACGCGAATGTGCGCATCGTCGGCCATCGCGACGGGCAATCGATCGCCGATGCGGACATCGCCCTCTCGTCGTCCGGCACGGCGACGCTGGAGTGCGCGGTGGTCGGCACGCCGGTGGTGGTGATGTACCGCCTGACGCCGGCCACGCACTGGCTGGCGAAGAAGCTGGTCAAGCTGCCGCACTTCAGCCTGGTGAACATCGTGGCCGGCAAGGAAGTCGTCCCCGAGCTGCTGCAGCAGGACGTCACCGGCGAGCGGATCGCCGCGGAAGTGTGGAAGCTCGCGGACCCGGAGCGCTATGCTGCGGTGGTGCGCGAGCTGGAAGACGTGCGGGGCAGGCTCGGCGGTCCGGGCGCGAGCCGGCGGGCCGCGGAAGCGGTCATGAGCGTGCTGCGGCGATGAGCGTCCTGCGCCGGCTGTACCGTTACCTGCGCAACTACAAGGGCTGGGCGATGCTCGCCTTCGGCTCGATGCTCATCTTCGCCGCCACGCAGACCGTCCTGATGGCGCTCGTCCGCCCGCTCTTCGACGTCGTCCTCACGCCGCCCGACAAGCCGGCCATCGTGGCCAAACAGCAGCCGCAGGATACGAAGACGCGGATGCTCGATGCGGTGCTGAACCGCGACAGACCGGAAGGGCAGCGCGGCTGGCTGATTAACAACGCCGACCGCGCGGCGAAGCGCCTCGATGGCTGGTGGAACGGCAATCCCGCGGACAAGGCGCGCAAGGTGCTGACCGCGCTGCTGCTGGTGTTCGTCATCCGCGCCTTCACCTCGTTCTTCTCCGAATACGCATTCCAGAAGGTCGGCCTCTCCACGGTGCGCGACCTGCGCAACCAGCTCTACGAGCGGATCATCCATCAGAGTCACCGCTTCTTCACCGAGCGCTCCACCGGCGAGATGGTCAGCCGCGTCGTCTCCGACGCAGACGCCATCCAGGCCGCGGTCTCCACGCGCATGGGCGATCTCTTCCAGGAGTCGATCACCCTCTTCGGCCTGATCCTGTACGTCTTCATCTCGAATACGGAGCTGGCGGTGATCAGCCTGATCGTGGCCCCGATCATCGTCACGCCGGTGATCCAGTTCGGGCGCCGGCTGCGCGGGACGACGCACCGCTCCCAGGAGCGGATGGCGGACATCGCCACGCTGCTGGAGGAGACGATCCGCGGCGTGCGCATCGTGAAGGCCTTCACCATGGAGCGCTTCGAGATCGGCCGCTTCCGCGAGGCCACGCGCCGCCATCTCGCCTCGAATCTCAAGGCGCAGCGCATCCAGGCCCTCACCTCGCCGGTGATGGAGCTTCTCTCCGGCCTCTGCATGGTGGCCCTCTTCTACTACGCCCAGCGTCGGATCGCCGCCCACACCCTGACCCTCGGGCAACTGATGTCGTTCCTCGGCGCGCTGGCCATGATGTATGCGCCGATCAAGAAGCTGAACAAGGTCAACCTCTCGGTGAACACGGCGCTCTCGGCGGCCGAGCGCGTCTTCCGCATGCTGGACATCGACAACGAGGTGAAGGAGGCGCCGGACGCCGAGCCGCTGTCCGCGGTCGGCAGCGGCATCCGCTTCGAGGGCGTGACGTTCGCCTATCGCGGCGAGCCGGTCCTGCGCAACATCGAGCTGGACGTCGCGCCGGGGGAGGTGGTGGCGCTGGTCGGCGGCAGCGGCGCCGGCAAGTCGACGCTGGTCAACCTCGTCCCCCGCTTCTACGACGTGAGCGGGGGGCGAATCACCATCGACGGCCGCGACATCCGCGTCCTCACCCTGCAGTCGCTGCGTGGCCTGATGGGACTCGTGACGCAGGAGGTGATCCTCTTCAACGACACGGTGCGCAACAACATCGCCTACGGCCGGGCGGACGTGGAGGAGCGGCTGGTGATCGAGGCGGCCAAGGCGGCCAACGCGCACGAGTTCATCTCCCAACTGCCGCAGGGCTACGACACGCCGATCGGCGAGTCCGGCGTGCTGCTCTCCGGCGGCCAGCGCCAGCGCGTCGCCATCGCCCGCGCACTGTTCAAGGACCCGCCGATTCTCATCCTCGACGAGGCCACCAGCGCCCTCGACACCGAGTCCGAGCGCCTCGTGCAGCAGGCCCTGGACATCCTGATGAAAGGCCGCACGACGCTGGTCATCGCCCACCGCCTCTCCACCGTCCGCGGCGCGGACAAGATCGTCGTCCTCGATCGCGGCGCGATCGCCGAGGTCGGGCGTCACGAGGAGTTGCTGGCACGGCGGGGGATCTATCGGAAGTTGTATGACTTGCAGTTTGCGGAGGAGGACGTGATAAGCAGTTACTAGTTGCTGGTTGCTGGTTGCTGGTAGACCGTTTTCTACTAGCAACCAGCAACTAGCAACCAGCAACTGCCGCACAGCCATGATCGGCTTCCTCGCCTCCCTGATCATCCGCGCGCTCCGCGCGACCATCCGCATCGCGCACGTGCGCGTGGAGAACATCGAGCAGCAGCCGCAGTACATCCTCGCCTTCTGGCATGCGCACCTGCTGCTGATGCTGCACTCGCGGTACCGCAGGCCGATCCAGGTGATGATCTCCCGCTCGAAGGACGGGGAGTACATCGCGCGGGTGTTCGACTGGTACGGCGTCGAGGCGGCGCGCGGGTCGTCTTCGCGCGGGGGCTCGCAGGCGCTGCGGGAGCTGATCAAGGCGGCGAAGAAGGGGGCGAACATCGTCTTCACGCCGGATGGGCCGCGAGGGCCGAACCGGATCGCGCAGGAGGGGGTCGTCTATGCGGCGCAGGCGACCGGCTTGCCGATCATCCCCGTGGCCTTCGCCGCTAAAAAAAAAAGTTGCTCCGCTCCTGGGACCGGATGGTCGTGCCGCTGCCGTTCACGCGGGCGCTCTTCCTGTATGGTGAGCCGATCCGCGTCGCGCGCGATGCGGACATCGAGGAGCAGCGCCTGCGCGTCGAGCGTGCGCTCCACGCGCTCGAGGCGGAGGCCGAAAGGATGATTCTCAACAAATGATCAGCGGCATGACCGGCTTCGGCCGCGCGGCCGGCGCGCTCTCCGCGCGCTGGTTCGTCGCCGTCACGGCCAAGAGCGTGAACCACCGTTTCCTGGAGGTCTCCGTCCGCCTCCCCGAGTACCTGTGGGAGCTGGAGGCGCCGCTGCGGGCCATCGCCTCCGAGCTCTTCGCCCGGGGGAAGGTCGATCTCTCCATCCGCGTGACGCGGACCCAGCAGCCGGAGTACAGCGTCCGCATCAACACTCAGATCGCGAACACCGTGATCCCGCAACTGAAGGCCGTGGCCGAGGAGCTGGGGCTCGGGCAGTCGTTCAGCGGCAGCGATCTGATGCGCGTGCCCGACCTGCTGCAGGTCGAGCCGCTGGAGAGCGAGATCACGGACGAGGAGCGCGAAGCGCTGGCGGCGCTCGTGCGCGAGGCGTTCTCCCAGATGCAGGTGGCGCGGAGCCGGGAAGGGGAGGCCTTGCGGGCGGACATCGATGGGCGGCTGGCGCGCATCCGCGAATTGCAGGCCTCGCTGGCGGAGCATCGCGAGGAGGTGCGCGCGGAACTGCTGGCGTCCTACCGGCAGCGGGTGCAGGAGATCGCGGCGCAGGCCGGGACGGACGTCGCCGAAGATCGCATCGCCCAGGAGGTGGTCATCATGGTGGAGAAGGGGGACATCGCCGAGGAGCTGACCCGGCTGAGTCACCATCTCGACCAGATGCAGAAGGTGATCGACGGGCGGGAGCCGGCGGGGAAGAAGCTCGACTTCATCACCCAGGAGATGGTGCGGGAGATCAACACGATGGGCTCGAAGTCGCGCGCGGCGGCCATCCGGACCCTGGTTGTAGAATTGAAGACCGAGGTCGAGCGCATCCGCGAGCAGGTCCAGAATGTCGAGTAACTTCCACCCGGACGGGACGTTGTTCATCGTGTCCGGTCCCTCCGGGGCGGGGAAGACGACGCTCATCGGCCGGGTGCGCGAGCAACTCGAGGCCATCGGCATCAAGCTCTACTTCTCCGTCTCCCACACCACCCGCGCCCCGCGCGCCGGCGAGGTGGACGGCGTCAACTACCACTACGTCCCGGACGAGACCTTCCGCCAAATGGTTGAGCGGGGGGAATTTCTCGAATGGGCGCACGTTCACGCCCATCGGTACGGTACCTCGAAGGCGGAGGTCAAATGGCGTCTCGAGGCCGGCCAGGACGTGATCCTTGACATCGATTACCAGGGCGCCCGGCAGATCGCCGGCGACCCGGAGCTGAAGGCGCGGTCGCTGAGCGTCTTCATCTTCCCGCCGTCGCTGGAGGAGCTGGAGCAGCGGCTGCGGGTGCGCGGCCTCAACAGCGAGGCGGAGATCGAGATCCGGCTGCGCAAGGCCATCGACGAGATCAGCGAGGGGAAGGACTTCTACGATTACGTGATCATCAATGATCACCTCGATGCCGCCGCCGAGTGCCTGAAGTCCGCGATCATCGCCAAGAAACTGCAGACGAAAACGGCGCTGGAAGCCATCGCCACGATGGCCGAGCGCTTCAAGGAGGAACAACGGAATGGAAGGATTACCCGAGGGCGTGGATAGCAAGTTCCGGTACGTGCTGCTCGTGTCCAAACGCGCCGAACAGCTCATCCAGGGCTCGAACCCGAAGCTCAAGACCCGTCACGCCAAGCCGACGCGCGTGGCCATGGAAGAGATCGACCGGAACCAGGTGAAGTGGCAGCTCACCCAGCCCGCCGAGGAGACGACGGCGCTGGAGAACGGCACCGAGTAAAGCGCGCCGCCATGCGCATCGTTCTGGGTGTCAGCGGCGGCATCGCCGCCTACAAGACTCCCGAGCTCGTGCGGCGCCTGCAGGACGGGGGCGCCGAGGTTCGGGTGATCGTCACGCAGCACGGCGCGCATTTCGTTTCGCCCCTTTCCCTCGCCGCCGTCTCCAACAACGGCGTGATCCTCGATCAGTGGAGCGATACCGGCCACGGCGGCGTCGATCACATCGAGCTGGCCCGCTGGGCGGAGCTGCTCTTGATCGCCCCCGCCACGGCGAACATCATCGCCAAGCTCGCGCATGGGATCGCGGACGACCAGCTCACGACGTACGCGCTGGCCCATCGCGGGCCGGTAGTCGTCGCGCCGGCGATGAACACGCAGATGCTCCTCCATCCGACGGTGGGGGAGAACCTGGGCCGTCTTCAGGCTCGGGGAGTGGATGTCATCGAGCCCGATGCCGGCCTCCTCGCCTGCGGCGACGAAGGCGCGGGACGGATGCCCGACCCGCCGGTGATCATCGACCGCATCTGCGCGCATTTCGGGCCGCGGGATCTCGTCGGGCGCTCGGTGCTCGTGACGGCCGGCCCTACCCGTGAGCCGATCGATCCGGTGCGCTACATCTCCAACCGCTCGTCGGGGAAGATGGGCTACGCCATCGCCGAGGCGGCGCGCCGTCGTGGCGCTAACGTGACTCTCGTATCGGGTCCGACCATGCTGACGGTGCCCGCGGGCGTTCAACTACGGCAGGTGACCACGGCCGCGGAGATGCGCGACGCCGTGCTCGCGCTGGCGCCGTCGCATCAGATCGTGATCAAGGCCGCCGCGGTGGCGGACTTTGCCCCATCCCACGTCGCGGCCAAAAAGATCAAAAAGGATGCAACGGGCAACGGCCTGACGCTCGAGCTGAAGCGCAATCCCGACATCCTGGCCGAGCTGTCCCGGACCACCCCCCGCCCGTTCATCGTCGCCTTCGCCGCCGAGACGGACGCCGTGGCGGAGAACGCCCGCGAGAAGCTGCGCCGCAAAGGGGCGGACCTCATCGTGGCCAACGACGTCTCCCAGCAGTCGATCGGCTTCGATGCCGACCATAACGAAGTCCTCGTCCTGGGCAAGGACGGCAGCGAGACGCGCATCCCGTTCTCTTCGAAGAGGGAGGTGGCGGGGAGGATTCTGGATCTGGTGGTGGAGAGACTGTAGTTGCTGGTTGCTAGTTGCTGGTTGCTGGTTGCTTGTAGGACACCCGGCCGGCCGCGCTACTAGCAACCAGCAACTGTTCCTACTCCGTCCCTTCCTCACACTTGAGCAGGCTCTTGTCCGTGATCTTCCACACCGCGCGGTCGCCGCACAGGTTCACGTCCTCGATCACGCACTCGTCGCCGTCCTCGTCGATGACCTTGATGTCGTAGTCGTCGCAGTCGATGTCGGTCAGGGTGAACGACTCGCCCGTGCCGATGGTCTCCTCGCCGAGCTGGTCGGGGCCCCAGTGGTCCTCGCCCGTGGACGAGACGAAGAGGTGGTGGATCTCCCACTTGCTCTGGTTGATGACCTTGATGGTCGACTTTTTCT
>DATEOX010000306.1:0-7345 GCA_035273585.1 Thermoanaerobaculia bacterium | reverse complement strand
TGCTTCGCGCGGATGAGGTCATCGGCGGCGTGCAACGTGACGATGGCCACGTAGTCGGCGAAGCTGGCGATCGGCTCCTCGTCCGGGTTGGTCAACTTGCGGACCAGGCGCAGGCGGACCGCGCCGCGCACGTCGTCCGCGTCGGCCTCGGTGAGCAGACTGCGCCGGCGCGAGAGCGTGCGCGAGATCACCGGCTCCGCATCGGCGAGGAGCTGCACGACGTCGCGCCGGTCGTGCGACAGCGGCATTCGCTTCGACACGCGGGCATCATCCGCCGCGCGGCGCAACGATTCAAGCGTGGTAATCCGCGCGGCGATCCGGCGTCTCCTTCGGACATGCGCCCCACGCTCTTCCTCCTGTTGTTCGCCTCCTTCCCCCTCCTCGCGCAGACCACCACGGCGAACCTCACGGGCCGGGCCACGACGGAAGGACAGCCTCTCCCCGGCGCCACGGTGACCATCGCCTCGCGCGCGCTGCAAGGAACGCGCGCCTTCGTCACGTCGATCGACGGCACGTATCTCTTCCCTTCCCTGCCGCCGGGGCCGTACACCGTCACCTTCGAGATGCCGGGGCTGCAGACCGTCGTGAAGAGCACGGAGCTGCATCTCTCCGAAACGGCGCGCGTCGACGTCGAGCTGCGGCCCATCCTCACCGAGACGATCTCCGTGACGCCGGCCCCAGGCTCGGTGCTGGAGACGCCGCAGGTGACCACGCACTTCGATGCGCGGATGCTGGAGTACCTGCCGATCGGCCGGGGCATCCTCGATGCGGTGCGCATCGCGCCCGGCGTGCAGCCGACCGGGCCGCTGAACGCGATCATGATCAATGGGGCCTACGCGTTCGACAACCTCTATCTCGTGAACGGCGTCACCGTGAACGAGTCGACGCGCGGCCAGCCGCACAACCTCTTCATCGAGGATGCGATCCAGGAGATGACCATCGTCACGGCCGCGGTCTCGGCGGAGTACGGCCGCTTCACGGGCGGCGTGGTGAACGTGCTGACGCGCTCCGGCGGCAATGAGCTGAGCGGCACGGTGCGCGACACGGTGAGCAGCGACCAGTGGACGGCGCGCACGCCGTTCGCCGCCGAGCCGGAGCATCTGCACGAGGTCAACAACGACTACCAGGCCACGGTCGGCGGGCGCCTGGTGCGCGACCGGCTCTGGTTCTTCCTCGCCGGCCGCTACGCGGAGCGGTCGAAGGCGCTGGCCACGATCGGGACGAACATCCCCTACCCGAACGCCACGCACGAGGCGCGCTACGAGGGGAAGCTGACGGCCAACCTGAGCAACAGCCACACCGTCGTCGGCTCCTACACGAACATGAACCTGGGCGAGGTGAACACGTCCATCGGCGCGGCGGAGCTGGCCGTGCTGGAGAACCGCTACACCCCGAACTCCATCGGCTCGGTGCACTACACCGGCATCCTCTCCCAGAACTTCGTGGCCGAGGCGCAGTACCACCGGAAGTACTTCGAGTTCGCGGCGCCGGGAGCGATCGAGCGCGACCGCATCAGCGGCACGCCCATCATCGACGTCAACACCGGGGGAATGATCGGCTCGCCCGCGTTCTGCTGGCCGTGCGGCAAGACGCAGCGCAACAACCACGACACGATCGTGAAGGGGACGTGGTTCGCCGCGCCGCCGCGCTGGGGCAATCACAACATGGTCTTCGGCCTCGACGACTACCACGAGAGATCCATCGCCAACGGCCACCAGACGCCGAGCGACTTCCTCGTCAACACGGAGGTCATCTTCATCGGCGACAAAGCCTTCGCGCACATCGTCCCTGGCGAGACGGAGCTGGAGCTCGATCAGGTGCCCGACCCGACGCAGGCGGCGGACTACGGCACGCGCTCGCTGTTCATCAACGATCGGGTCGACTTCGGAACGCATTTCTCGGCGAACCTCGGCCTGCGCTACGACCGCTCGCGCGGCTTCGACCAGACGGGCAACCTGCAGGCGAAGGACGCCGGCTTCTCGCCGCGGGTGGGCATCATCTACGACCTCGCGGGCAACGGGCGCGACCGCATCAGCGCGAGCTACAGCCGCTACAACTCGCGGATGCAGGAGCGGATCGGGCAGAGCGCCGCCGGCCTGCAAGGCGTCACTTCCTCATGGATCTACAGCGGACCGGAGATCAACGGCGATCCGAAGAACCTGCTCTCCACGCCGGAAGTGCTGCGCCGCCTCTTCGCCTGGTACGACGCGAGCGGCGGCTTCGACAACGAGGAGGACCTTGGGCTGCGCAGGGCGTTCTCCGCGTTCGACATTCCGGACACGCTGCAGACGCCGGGCATGGACGAGGTGGCGGTGGGCGTCGGCCATCAGTTCGGCCAGCGCGCGTTCATCCGCGCCGATCTGGTGAGACGGAAGTGGAGCCGGTTCTACACCCAGACGGTGACGCGCGCCACGGGCACGAAGATCGACGCCGCCGGCTCGAAGCAGGACCGCGTGCTCCTGCAGACGAACGAGACGAACCTGGAGCGGAACTACGACGGCGTGGTCATGCAGGGTGCCGCCACCTGGCGCAACTTCACCGCCGGCGGGAACTACACCTGGTCGAAGCTGCGAGGGAACGTCGAGCAGGAGAACGCCGGCTCCGGTCCGGTCTCCATCCCCTCCCCTGGCAACTACTATCCCGAGTACACGTCATTCCCGCAGTTCGCCCCGGTCGGTTATCTTGCAGGCGACGTGCGCCATCGGGCGAACGTCTGGCTCGGGTACGAGATGGGAACGAGCATCGGCCGCTTCAATTTCTCGGTGCTGCAGCAGTATCACAGCGCGCGGAACTACAACGCGAGCGCGAACATCCGGCTGAATACCGTGATCTCGAACCCGGGCTACGTCACGCCGGTCACGGTGGTGCGTTACTTCTTCGAGCCGCGAGGCTCGCTGCGCCTCGATTCCGTGACGTCTACCGGCGTCGGCATCAACTACGCGCGGCGCATCGGCGGCTACGAGCTCTTCGCCGAGGCGGACGTGCGGAACGTGTTCGGCGAGCAGGGTCTCGAGGATCCGGCCGGAATCAACGCCGTCATCAGGACGAGTACGGTCGACCGCAATCTCGCGCCGTTCAACCCGATGACCACGGCTCCCGTGGCTTGCCCTCCAGGCGTGGCGACGACGTCGGCGCAATGCCGGGGCATCACGAACTATCAACTCTCGACCGACTTCGCGAAACCGACCGGCCCCACCGCCTATCAGGAGCCGAGGACGTACGGCTTCTCTCTCGGCCTTCGTTTCTGAGGAGACATCCCATGCGCAAGATCGCCATCACGCTGCTGCTTTCGCTCACCCTCGCCGCGCACGCCGACGACCTCGACAAGCTGCGCGCGATGCTCGCCCTGCAGGACTACGAAGGCATCCTGCACGAGCCGATGCCCACGACGCCGGAAGGGCGGGCCATCCGCGTCTGGGCCCTCTCCGGCAACTGGGTGGTGGGGCAGGCGAAGCAGGAGGCGGCGGCGCTCGTCCGCGACCTGCCGAACGATCCGTGGGCGCTGGCCATCCAGACGACCGAGGCGAGCAACGAGCTCGGGCAGGGCGCCAAGGTGCTGGCCATCTCGGAGAAGATGATGGCCGCCGCGCCGCAGCCGGTCCCGGAGCGCATCCTGCGCCAGCGCCTCCGCGCGCTGCAGGGGATGAACAAGTACGACGAGGCGCGCGCGTTGCTCGACAAATTGCCGCCGTCGTCGCTGACGCGCACCGAGCGGGCGACCATCCTGAACATGGACTCGTACCGGCTGAAGAAGCCGGAGCTCGTCGACCAGGCCATCGCCATCCTCGAGGAGGGGCGCAAAGCGGATCCGAAAGACATCGCCGTCCGGGTGAACCTCGGGCGGATGCTCGGCTCGAGCCGGAAGCAATGGGACAAGGCGCTGGAAGTCCTCCGCGAGGCGGCGGCGCTCACGCCCGCGCTGCGCGTGCACGACGCGCTGTGGGACGCGATCGTCGGGCAGCGGAACATGACCACGGAGCAGAAGAACGCCGCCGTCGATGCGGACATCGCCTCGCTGCCCGCCGAGCGCCGCGCCTGGCCGGAGACGCGCCTGACCATCGCCCGGCAGTACCGCGACATGAAGCTGGACGACAAGGCGAAGGAGATCGAGGAGGCGATCTTCCGCGACACGCCGACGTCGTTCGCCGCCGAGCAGGTGCTCTGGAACCGCTACATCGCCTTCCTCAGACGCGGCACGGGCGCCGAGAAGACGCCGGAGGAGAAGGCGGAGGCCCGCCAACTGTTGCGCGCGATGATCGACTATCCGCATCACGACAGCGAGATGCTGGTGGCCTCGGCGTACCAGTCGCTGTTCCACCTCCTCAACGAGGATCCGACGACGCAGGACGCGGAGCTGCTGGACGTGATCCGCCGCATGCAGCCGGCCGGAGAGCAGCAGCCGGATCAGGCCTACACCGCCGCCGCGCTCGCCCTGGCCGATCGCAAGCTCGAGCTCGGATACGCGGAAGAGCTGGCCCGCAAGGCCGTGGCCTCCGCGGAGCTGATGATCGCCGACGAGAAATCCGGGATGGATCCGGATCCGGCGGAGATGGCGAAGATCGAGGCGTACATCAACGGCGCCGTCCACGACACGCTCGGCTGGGTGCTGCTGCAGAAGGGCCAGACTGCCGCGGCGCGCAAGGAGCTGCTCGCCGCCTACGAGCTGCAGCCGAAGAGCGAGGCGGTGCTCTATCACCTCGGCCAGTACCACGAGCGCCGCGGCTCGCTGGCGAAAGCGGAGGAGATGTATCGCAAGGGCACGCTCCTGCAGACCGTGCGCAAGAACGCGAGCCCCGACGCGCTCAAGGCCCTGTACAAGCGGCGCAACGGCTCGCTGAAGGGCTACGAGGCATACATGGCCACGCTCAAGGACAAGGATGCGAACGCGCGCCGGACGAAGATCCTCGGCGATCGCATCAAGAGTCCCAAGCCGGCGCCGCCATTCGCCCTGGCCACGCTCGACGGCGGCAAGCACTCGCTGAGCGACTATCGCGGCAAGGTGGCGGTCATCAACTTCTGGGGCGTCTGGTGTAGCTGGTGCATTCGCGAGATGCCCGACTATCAGGCGCTCGTCAAAAAGTATGCGAATGATCCGAAGGTCGCCGTCTTCACCATCAACAACGATCCCGATCTGGACAAGGTGAAGAAGTGGATGAAGGACCAGAAGTACGACTTCGACGTCCTGCTCGATGACGGCTGGGTGGGCAAGCAGTCGGTGCACAGCTTCCCCACGACCTGGTTCATCGATCCGCGGGGGCGGCTGGCCTTCGAGAAGCGCGGCTGGAGCGAGAAGCTGGTCGAGGAGTTCAGTTGGCGGATCGATGCGCTGAAGGAGTGACGTCCGTACAATGACGCGCGTGCGACTCTACCGCGCGCGCGTCTTCACTCCCGTCGCCGACCCCTTCGCGGGCGACGTCGCCGCCTCGTACCGCGCGTGGGACGACGGCTACGTCGCCGTCGACGATGCGGGCCGCATCGCGGACGTCGGCGCGTGGCCAGCGCCTGATATGAACGGTCACGAGGTCGTCGACCTCGGGCGCGATGCGCTCCTCTCGCCGGGCTTCATCGACACGCATCTCCACGCGCCGCAACTGGAGATGATCGGCTCGTACGGCGGACATCTGCTGGAGTGGCTGAACCGCTACACGTTCCCCACCGAGGCGAAGTTCCGCGATCCCGAGCACGCGCGCGTCGTGGCCACGGCATTCTTCGACGAGCTGCTGCGGCACGGCACGCTCTGCGCGCTCATCTTCTCCACCATCCACGCCGAGGCGACGGACATCTTCTTCCAGGAAGCGGAGCGCCGCGGGTTCCGCGGCCTCATCGGCAAGACCATGATGGACCGCAACGCGCCGGAGTTTTTGCTCGAGCAGGCGCGCGACTCGTACGACCAGAGCCGCGCGCTGCTGCAGAAGTGGCACGGGCGGGGACTGCTGCGCTACGCCATCACGCCCCGCTTCGCGCCGACCTCGACGCCCGAGCTGCTGGAACTCGCGGGTGAGCTGAAGCGCGAGTTCCCCGACGCGTACGTGCACACCCACATCTCCGAGAATCGCAACGAGGTGGAGTGGGTGCACCAGCTCTTCCCCGAGGCCGAGTACGCCGACGTGTACGACCGCTACGGCCTGCTCGACGAGAAGAGCGTGCTCGCGCACGGCGTGCATCTGAGCGACGAGGAGCTGGACCTGCTCCGCGCGCGCGGCTCGCGCATCGCCCATTGCCCGAACTCGAACCTCTTCCTCGGCAGCGGCCTCTTCCCGCTGCACCGCATCCTCAACGCCGGCGTGGTAGTCGGCCTCGGCAGCGACATCGGCGCCGGCACGACGCCGTCGCTGTTCACGGCGATGGCCGACGCCTACAAAGTGCAGCAGGTGCAGAACGTCTCGCTGAGCCCGTTCCACCTCTGGTACCTGGCCACGCTCGGCGGCGCCCGCGCGCTGTCGCTGCAGGCCGAGACCGGCAGCCTCGAGCCCGGCAAGTCGGCCGACTTCCTCGTGCTCGACGTCCGGGCCACGCCGCTCCTGGCCATGCGCGGCGGGCGGGCCAGCTCGATGGAGGACCTCCTCGCGGCGTTCATCTTCATCGGGGACGACCGCGCGGTACGGGAGGCGTACATCGCGGGGCGGAAAGTGTCATCCTGAGCCGCGGAGACGGCGAAGGATCCGTACCGATCTCGCGCCGTGCCGGCTGGCCCACCCTTTGCGCCTTCTCACCCTCAGGAGGTACCTATGACACGCACCCTTGGTGCTTTTGCGGCCGTGCTGCTCGCCGCTCTGCCCGCTTTCGGGCAATCCAGTTCTCCGTGGAGGACATCCGCGGATGTGATCGAAGGGAGCCGCGGCTCAATCACCGGCACGGTCACGGACGTGAACGACGGCCGGAACGAGCTGAGCCTCGATACGGATGACCCGGCCGACACCCCCATCCGCGTCGTCACCGACTCGGTCTCTACCCAGTACAACGGCTTCGGCGGCGTGATCAACGGCGCGCCGGAGATCTTCATCGGCTCGAAGGGCTTCGCCAACGTCCGCCTCGGCGACCGCATCGAGGTGCGCGGCGCCGGCCAGGCCAACCGCACCATCCGCGCCGATTACGTGACGCTCCGCGGCCGGGCCATCGAGGCCAGCCAGGTCGGCGTCGGCGAGACCCGCCCCCCCACCCAGGTCTCCACCCCCACCGCGGGCCCGACCACCACGGCCAAGGCGGGCGACCAGTTCGGCCGCGTCGAAGGCCTCGTGCGCCAGGTCAACAGCCAGCAGAACCTGCTCGTGATCGAGACCGACGGGCGGGAGGTCCTCTCCGTCCGCACCGGACGGGCGACGCCGGTCTGGTACCACGGCGAGTC